>NZ_JAVRCE010000018.1:0-95954 GCF_034530915.1 Nostoc sp. DedQUE09 | reverse complement strand
TAGATAATGCGATCGCAGTTTCTGAAGGACTGGCAATTACTACAAACGGCAACCTTGTTACTACTGTTGCACCAGATGAAGCGGAAGAAGATGAAGATATAGTTATCGATCAGCCTGTAAGTCCTGTATGGCTCAAAGGAGAGACGGCAGAGCAGATTTTACAAAATTTAATAGATTTAGCTTTACCCGGCTCTGAACTGCTGCCCAAAGATGAAAAGGTTACAGATTCTTTGGCAACACAACTACCGCCACCATTACTGCTAACTTTAAGTCAGGATAATTATATTGCTCGTTGGGGACAAGCTCTTATAATCAACGGGTACATAGAATTCCAAGAAAAGACAAATCTAGATTGGGATGAAACATCATCTTCAAAAAGCTTGCGGGCGCTTGAACTAGAAATTGAACTGCGATCGCCCAAAAACTTGAAAATTTTGACCAAAGTACGGCAATCGTTATCAGACAAGGAGTTGCCCTTTACGATCAATACCTCAATTGATATTCCTGCTGATTGTGAATCCAAGCTAATTTTGGCAGATATCAGTTTGTATGGTAAATTTGCCGATGTCGGTGAAGTCATGCCGTTAGCCACCCAGTCCTTCACGATTACAGCAGATGTAACAGAATTACTGGCAATCACAGCCGCAGCAAAATCCAGTACATTTTTAAACGACCCCATAACATCATCGGATTCATCTGCTGCTTTCAGAGAAACAGAGACACCTGTTAGGCTCGATTTGAAACTGTTAAATCTGGTCAAGACTCCAAAAACAGACCAGTCTCAGATAGTTAATCCATCTCCAAACACACCTTTACCAGCACAAATTAACCTGCAAGTTCTGCGAGAAGCCAACGTGCGGACATCTAAGCTCAATAATTCAAGCATTTCGTTGCCTCAATTACCGAAATTGCCCCCTATTCAAAATGATGCCAACATTCCCACAAATGTTGTTGCAGAGCCACAGACACCGGAGGAGATTGTAGAAAAAGATGCTACTATAGCCACCATCAACTTGGAGCAGTTAGTCATTAAGCAACGTCGAATGCCAAGACTTGAGACTACTTTGCCATACTTGAAACGGCTACAAGCTTCGCCAGATGATGCCGAAGAAAAAGTAAAAAACAATGTTCTTCCAGATGCATTAGAAGTTAAAGCGGCTGAAGAAGACTTGCCAAAGTTGGACGCAGGTGTGGCTGAAGATGAAAATACACCTGAATTAGTAGTAGGTGATGCACAATTCCAGGAAGAATCTGTTGCTGAAGGCAAAGCCCCGCAAAATTCGCAATTCCAGGAAGAATCTGTTGCTGAAGTCGAAGCCTCACAAAATTCGCAATTCCAGGAAGAATCTGTTGCTGAAGTCGAAGCCTCACAAAATTCGCAATTCCAGGAAGAATCTGTTGCTGAAGTAATGGCCCCGCAAAACGCACAATTCCAGGAAGAATCTATTACTGAAGTAGTAGCCCCGCAAAATGCACAATTCATTACAACAGGAAACCTTTATTCATCTCCCCTGCTCAGGAAGTGGATGCAGAGTCAAGGATACTCTTTACCTGAATCTATCAACGATCTGCAACCTCAAGATTACAATAACTATGTTCCAGCACAGCAGATACCCCTTCCTCCTAGTGCAGAAAATGCGAATGTTGATGTTAACTTGCTGTTAGACCTAGATACCAACACGGAGAATAATCTGAACGAAGATTGGAGCAGTTCACACCTTCTCTTAGCTGAAACGCCCAAGGGACAAGAGAGATGGGAAGAAGTCGAAGGATTGACTCCTGAACTGGAGAACTTTAGGGAAGATATAGACACAGCGCAGGAAATAGAACTGGGGATTGGAGAAGATACGGAAATAGAAAAAGTACCAGAAGAACCAACAATCTCATCGGCTCTATTAACACAAGTACCGCCCCCTCCCCCTCCAATAAAAATAAATATAGCGTCAGCTTGGTTGGCGCAAGAAATCGTTGTAGATGATACAGATAGCGAACTGGAAGGCGATACAACTGGGAGTTATACCTTTGAAGAAAAGGAGCAACCACTGTTATATTCATCTTCTTCCTTACCTATAATTGCAGCTGCCACTGAGCCTTTGCCAACTCCACATTTGTATGTGCCAGAAGGTGAATTAATTGCTGGCAAGTCTGTCATAGTGCGCGTAGTACTGCCGGAAGTACCTCTGCAAGTTGTTGTTAAGTTATGGCTTGAAGATTATCAAACTCGCTACTTACTAGATGGCCCCCATTTATTGACAAATTTACTTCCTAATGTATCGGGAGGCTTGGAAGTGATGACACAATTAAACATTCCCTTTGGCTGTTTGGAAATTCGCTTAGGAGCGATCGCACTCGATCTAACAACCCAACAGGAGAGTCACAAAGTCACAATAGTGCGAACCGTAATTCCTCCAGACTTGCCAAGCTTGCAACTAGATGAACTCCTGGGTATGTAACTCAGGTATGAGGGTATTGGGCATTGGGCACAAGAGGCAGAGGGGCAGAGGGGAAAGAACCTGTACAAGAACTCTCCACTGCTCCCCTGCTCCCTATATCCCTATCTCCCAACGTTCCCTGTGTTAAAAATATGAAAGAATTTCAAAAATTTGGCAGAATTTGCAGTAAGCTCATTTTGAATTGTAGTGTGATTTGATAGGAACCTTTACTATGGCAGCTTCTTTTTTGCCTACTGTCTTGGCTAGTACTTCGTACTTATCTGCGATCTTCGTGCCCATAATTGGTTGGGTTTTGCCAGCTGTGGTCTTCGCGTCTCTGTTTTTATACATTGAAAGCAAGGATATCAGCGATATCAACTGATACTGATGTAGTCATTAGTCATTAGTCATTTGCAAAAAACAAAGCACAAATGACAAAGGACAAAGTACAAATGACCAAAATTAATACCGCCCATCTCATAGAGACAGGCGGTTTTTTTAACGTTGATTTCTCAACAAATGCTAGAAAATTCTAACTTATAGTGTTCGGTTCAAACTAACTAATGTTAAATCGAAGAACCGAGTCCGGCGTAGGCACCATAAAAGAAAATGCCCAAGACTGTAATTATACCTAAACCTGCGATCGTAGCGACGACCCACAGGGGAATTCTCCCACTTCCAGACACAGCTTCTCTCCTCCCTTAACAACAAATCAACACACGTTCAATAAACAAAGATTAACAACAATACTTCCAGTTAGTTAAAGAAGTAACTGGAAAACAGAATCCCCAGAACGAAAACTAGTAGTAGTCCCAGGTATAGCGAAGTCCGGTTTAGTTCAACCGGTTGATTATTGGGATTGGGCGATCTTTCTGCCATAATTGCTCCTAACGTTGAATAAATTGCATTGCGGCGATCGCGCCCAAAAAGAATACAGTTGGTACACCTAAAGTGTGTACTGCCAGCCATCTAACGGTAAAAATTGGATAGGTAACTGGTTGATTGATGTTGTTTCCGCTAGTCATGATCTCAAACTACTTTCCAATAAATTCTTCAACTTGTTTTTTAGCTTCAAAACGGTTCTTCACAATGGGCACTTCTTGCCGCGCTGGTGTGAAATACTCGTTGGGACGGGGTGTACCAAAAGCATCATAAGCCAGTCCGGTGCTAACAAATAGCCAACCAGCAATAAATAATGCCGGGATGGTGATGCTGTGGATTACCCAGTAACGAACGCTAGTAATGATGTCCGAAAACGGACGTTCTCCAGTGGTACCTGACATTTAGATCCCTACCTTATACATAGAGTGTTATTGAGTTTATTATCCTACAAAGATAAGAAAGAGTTACAAGTTGCAACGTTCTTCTCAGAAATTGTACGTTGGGAATGGGGCATTGGGCATTGGGAATTGCTTATTTCTCCCTGATCTCCCCTATCTCCCCCATCTCTCCTACTCCCTGTACCTCTTAATCACTAAGCTGCTTCTGAGGAAGTTGCTTCAGGGTTTGGTAGATATTTGAGCAAAACGCCGCGATCGCCAATTATAAATCCCCGCTCTGGCTCTAAGAACACAATCTTGTACAAATTAGCCGCAACTTCTTCTATGTCACGGTCTTTTTCCCAGGTTTTGCCACCGTCGCCACTGCGTAGCAAATTACCGCTACCGCCACCTACCCAAATTTCATTAGGTGTACGATATGCCAAATCTAGTAAACCCCAACTGGTGGATAACTCTGGATATTTTGCTTCTTGCCATTCTTCAGGTTTAGTTGGGTCACTAAACTGAACTTGACCTCCTCTAGCTAGCAACCACAATTGCCCATTTTCACCAAAGCCCATGTTTTCTACGCGCCGAGAACTATTGCGATTATGGGGAACCCAAGCACCTTGGCCTGGCTCCCAAGTCGAGTAGAAGCTACCCTTAGCGGAAACAGCAATATATTTACCATCAGGAGAACGTTCCAAGTTACGCACCACACCCACTGCTGATTCCACCTGGGCTTTCCAGTTTTTGCCGCCGTCTGTGGTCTTATATATGGCTCCAACATTAGTAGCCATTTCCGCTGTATTGTCTGCTAGCGCCTTAACTGCGATCGGGCTACCTGGTAGCTTTTCGCTCAGGGGGATACGCGACCAAGAAGCACCTTCATCAGTAGTGTGTAGTAAAAGTCCAGGCTCTCCGGCAATCCAGCCTTCTTTACCTGCAAAACTTACTGAGTCAAAGCGATACTTCTGCTCATCCAGTTGCAGTGTTATTGGTTTCCAGGTATTACCACCGTCATTGGTTTCCAATAGGGTGGCATTGCTACCGACTAAATAGCCATGCTCAAGGTTATCAGTAAAAGCAATATCCAATAAATTCGAGTCTGTTGGCACAGAAATGACTTTCCAAGGGTTGTAGCTAACAGAGGGAACTTGGCTACACCCTATGCACATCACGACTACTATTAACAAGGCAAATATTCGTTGCCAACCTTTCACAATTGAATGCATCAGTATTTCTTAGTTATTTCTAAATTTTTGTAGGAGTTGGCAGCCAGGATGCTGTACAATCCTGGCTTTTTCATTTTGAATTTTGTTAGCGCAGTGTAAAGCCTCTGGTAGAGAACGTTATTTGGAATTGTTTAAAGGCTGTCATTGTAAGCCGTAAAGACTGATAAAAAACAAGAAGCCAAGAGCCAAAGCACCAAAAATTAGGATATTCTTTTGGGTTGGCGTTAGGTTGTTAACACCCAAACCATAACCGAGATTTTCTTTAAAGCCGGATGCAGTACCGGCAGGGCCGATGTTGGCAAAAGCGGTCTTTTTAGCAGAACAAACTGGACAGCGCCAATTTATGGGCAGTTCTGCAAAGCTTGTCCCTGAAGGAATATCATCTTTGTCGTCTCCCTTTTCGGGTTCGTAAACATAACCGCAGGCGCGACACTCGTAGCGGTCTAACACCGTAGTCTCAACAGCTGGTTCGCTCATGGCTAAGGCCTCGCAAAGGAGAAATCTTAAATATACGTTAAAAATTATGACATAATTGTTAGGCTTTTCTATCACTAGCAAAAGCGAATCAAATACCTGAAGTGCGTCTGTTTCCCAGATTTCAGAAAAACCAAACAGATATAATGTAAAAGAAAGTTACGCAGTTAAGGGATTGGGCGTTGGGTAAAACAGTTCCGAGTTCCGAAAGTTCTGAGTAAAGAAGTGAGATTCCCTACTCAGCATTCAGCACTCAGCACTCAGCACTCAGCACTCAGCACTCAAAACTCACTACTTAAAATAGTCCATAAGCGGTAGATACTCATTGTGTTTGTCCTCAGCGGTTACGAGTACCTTCTAGGTTTCTTCATCATCTGTAGCCTAGTACCTGCCTTAGCGCTCTCAGCTTCCAAGCTCCTACGACCCAGTGGTTACGCTCCAGAACGTCGCACCACTTATGAATCTGGCATGGAACCCATCGGGGGAGCCTGGATTCAGTTCAATATCCGTTACTACATGTTTGCTCTAGTCTTCGTCGTCTTTGATGTGGAGACTGTTTTCTTGTATCCTTGGGCGGTAGCTTTCCACCGTTTGGGGCTATTGGCTTTTATTGAAGCGCTAGTCTTTATTGCAATTCTTGTAGTCGCTTTAGTTTACGCATGGCGTAAAGGAGCTTTGGAATGGTCTTGAATTCTAACTTAACAACCCAGGGTAAAGAACGAATCATCAACCCCATTGAGCGTACCAATGTCACTCAAGACCTTTCAGAAAATGTCATTCTGACGACGGTTGATGACCTCTACGACTGGGCGCGGCTTTCTAGTTTGTGGCCGTTGTTATTTGGTACTGCTTGCTGCTTTATTGAGTTTGCAGCTTTAATTGGTTCCCGATTTGATTTTGACCGTTTTGGGCTAATTCCCCGTTCTAGCCCCCGCCAAGCCGATTTAATTATTACGGCAGGGACTATTACGATGAAGATGGCTCCACAACTGGTGCGTCTTTACGAACAAATGCCAGAGCCGAAGTATGTAATTGCGATGGGTGCTTGCACAATTACTGGCGGTATGTTCAGCGCCGACTCTACCACGGCAGTGCGCGGAGTCGATAAACTGATTCCTGTAGATGTGTATTTGCCTGGTTGTCCTCCCCGTCCAGAAGCAATTATTGACGCAATCATTAAGCTGCGGAAGAAAATCTCCAATGAGTCGATGCAAGAGCGGGGTAAAATTAAGCAAACTCACCGCTATTACAGCACTACTCATAACCTGAAGCCAGTAGAGGAAATCTTAACTGGTAAGTATTTGCAGTCAGCAACTCGCTCTGCACCACCGAAGGAATTGGCGGAAGCAATCGGTATGCCAATACCACCTGCACTGCTGACAGAAAAGGCGCAAAAGGAGGAACAAACCCGTGGCTGAAGAAGAATCTAAACCAGTACCAGCAGCTAAAGAAGAGTCATTGGTACAAGCGGGTAAAGTTTCCCAATGGTTGACGGAAAATGGTTTTGACCATGAGTTTTTAGCACCAGACAAAAATGGTGTAGAGATAATTAAGGTAGCGGCAGATTTCTTGCTTCCTACCGCTACAGCCCTTTATGCTTATGGGTTTAATTATCTCCAGTGTCAAGGTGGTATTGACCTTGGCCCAGGACAAGAATTGGTGAGTATGTATCACTTGATTAAAGTCGGTGATAATAGCGATCGCCCCGAAGAAGTTCGAGTTAAGGTGTTCTTACCACGGGAAAATCCTGTAGTGCCTTCTGTGTACTGGATTTGGAAGACCGCAGATTGGCAAGAACGCGAGTCTTACGATATGTTCGGCATTATCTACGAAGGACACCCAAATCTCAAGCGGCTTTTGATGCCAGAAGATTGGGTAGGTTGGCCTTTGCGGAAGGATTACATCTCGCCTGATTTCTACGAGTTGCAGGACGCTTATTAGATAGTGTTGAATGAGACGCGATGAATTGCGTCTGTACAAGATAGTGGTTTCGGCAGTGATTAACCCCTTTCCGGTGGCGGAGAGGGGTTATGTTTTTGGTGTTTCATGTAAAGTTGGTTGATAAAACTTGCTGTAATCCAGTGTTTAAAAACTTTACACAGAAGATTTTGTCTACTCAAATATTGATGAGTTGAAGTTTGACTATACTTTCATTGTTTTGATAAGTGTAAACGGTTTATTAGTTGAATACAGGTAAGTGGTGAGTTAAGTTTAATACATACCACAACAACATTAATAACACTGCTTAATGAGTGTTAGTGCGTTATACTTTGTAAAAATAGTTACTATACTGAAACTATCTTAATCAATACAATCTTTATCTTGATAAAGGATGTGAAATCAATGAAAATCGAAGCGAATGACAAAGAAGTTCAGGATATATTTGCTCTAGGTTATTTTAAAATTCCAAGATTTCAACGTCCTTATTCATGGACTGATGAAGAAGTTACTAATTTTTGGGAAGATGTCATCATTAGAGATTATGAACATTATTTTATAGGCTCAATGGTTGTTTATCAAACAGAAAAACCCTACTATGGCATAGTTGATGGACAACAAAGATTAACAACTATTACATTAATGCTTGCTGCCATAAGAAATGCTTTTTTTGAGTATAGAGATGAAAATTTAGCTAGAGGAGTACATCAATATATTGAGAAAGCTAATATAGATAATATAAATGAATATGTTTTAAACTCAGAGACATCTTTTCCTTATCTACAAGGATATATACAAAGTTTTAACAAAGTAGAAATAAAATATAGTGTGGGTAATGAAGAGCAAAATCTCAAATCAGCATTTGAATTAATCAATAAAAAGCTGTATGCCATGATTCCTAGATTTGATAGTAATGATCTTGGTAATGATTTATTTCAAGAGCGAACATTTCAAATATTAGAAACTCTAAAATCTTTAAGAAAGAAAGTTCTTTCTTTAAAACTAGTATTCATTCAATTAGATAATGAGGATGATGCTTATTTAATTTTTGAAACTCTCAATACTAGAGGCAAAGATCTTACTACGCCTGATTTAGTAAAAAACCTACTTTTACAGAAACTAAGAGCTTCCAATTTAACATTAGACAGTTCTAAAGTTATATGGAATGGAATTTTAGAAAAATTTGACAATAATGGATTAGAGCAAACTGTTGTAGAATCTTTTTTGTATCATCATTGGCTTTCTAAGTATGGTGATACGACTCAAAAACAATTATTTGGTGAAATCAAAAGTTACATTGATTCCTCTAATAAAAATAAGTCTGGCAATCAATCTCATTTATTATTATTAGAATTTCAAAAGAACTCAGAATATTACGTTTCAATTGTATCTCCAGACAGCTATCAATGGAGTCCAGAAGAAAAAAATAGCATTTATCAATCATTAAAAGCACTACGTCTTTTTAATGTCAAACAACAAACATCAATGATTTTATCCCTTATCAGGGCATATAGAGAAAGTAAGATAACATTAAAAGTATTACGTCAAATTTTATGGAAAATTGAATGTTTTCATTTTATTTTTAATTCAATCACCTCTCAAAGATCTTCCGGTTCAATTGCTCCACTTTATTCCAAATATGCTCAAGAACTTTCTAATACTGACAATCCAGATAAAATTCAATCAATTCATACAAGCTTAGTAAGGAAGCTCAAAGAGAAACTACCTAGCTTGGATGAATTTGAAGTAGATTTTCTGGATTTAATTTATACAAAAAATAAACAAAGAGATAAAAAAGTCATACAATATATACTTGAAAAGTTCATAGGACAAAATACTAATGGACTACCCATTGATTATAGTTCTGCTAGTATTGAACATCTCTTAGCACAATCTAAAGGAGAGGAAGAAATAGTCGGCAGTATAGGAAATTTAATATTAGTAGATAAAACAACCAACAGTGAAGAACTAAAAAATTATGATTTTCTGAAAAAAATTGAAATTCTAAAAGATAAAAAATATCCACTTGATGATTATTTGTTGAAGGCTACTCAATGGACTGAGGAGGAAATTAAAGAGCGAGGGAAAGCAATGTCTCACAAAGCATATAATGAAATTTGGAAGTTGTAAATGTAATTGTCTAAACTTTTGCAGTAGCTCAAAATTTTCCTAGTTTTAACAAACTCGTTTAACACTTTTCTTGTTACGGCGATATGTGAAAGAATTAGTAGGTTGGGTTGAGGAACGAAACCCAACATTATCCATCTTCGCAACGCTGATGTTGGGTTTCACTTTGTTTAACCCAACCTACAATTTCAGCTACAATTTAGGCGATATCTACTCTTTACCGATATTAAAATCAAATACAATTTCTTGCCCAGCACCCCACGTAATATCATACGTACCCTGACGAACAGAACGATGAAAGCTGGAATATTCCCAATCTTTTGGAGCTTTCACTAAACCATGTTTGACAGGATTGTAGTGGATATATTCAAGGTGATTTTTAAAATCTACGTCGTCTCTAATCAAGTGTTCCCAAAAACGACGCTGCCAAATACCTCGCTCTTTTTTATTTTGCCTTGAAGTAGAGAGATTTTGCTGTGATAGAGTAACGCACTGGCGACTAAAATAGCTTTTGATCAAACGCCAACGAGTAGAAAAATTACAATCGCCCTGTGGTAATGTCCAAATACAGTGCAGATGATCGGGTAATAAAACAAAGGCATCAATTATAAATGGGTGTTGTCGCATTACATACCGAAAAATATTTCTCAATAAAGATACGTTAGTCGGTAAGCATAATAGTCTTTGCCTTTTATGGGTTACGAGTGTAAAAAAGTAAGTGCCACCTTCTATTGTGGCTCGGCGATATTGCATTAAGTTAATTTTATGATGGTTATATTTCGGGCTTTATTCCAAAGTATTGGTTATAAAGGGTACCGTCAACTTATTGTTTTTGAGATGTGAGTTAAAAAATGAGTGAAGGGCAATCTAATAACCTAAAGTAGATGTTGGGTTTCGTTCCTCAACCCAACCTACGATTATGTCTGATTTAGAGTTTGACGATACCCTTAGTCTATTTGCGATCGCACTCAGCATCTCTATGGTCATTGGTGTGATCGCTGGACTAATTAAAATCTTAAAATCTAGCTCATCTTAATTGTTCTATAGCCATTTTCAATCCCGTAAGGTACAGGTATGAAAATAGACCTAACCCCCTAACTCCTCTCCCCAAGGGCTATCCATTACCCGGATCTTTCTTAACATTGTTGTAAGGCAGACTGTGAAGGAATGACAGAATTAAACAACAGCAGAATGATTGACTTGAAAGACAAAAGATGTGGAAAAATATAGTGCGATCGCGTAGCGTGCCGGAGGCAATCGTTAACAACAAACGTCATCTGGAGAATCTCAGTGGAGAAGTTTTCAGGTAGGAGCAATGTCGTGTAATCGCCGCAACCCACGCCAAATGGTTTTCACTCCAGGTTCACCATCACCCGCAACTATACTTTCTCTCAAAACTATACCCATCAACCGTTTTGGTCTATTTTTCAGTATTTTGTCTGTTTGTTAAGAAAAATCTGGGTAATGGATAGCCGCAAGCGGGGAGGGTTAGGGTGGGGAAAAACTGACGCGAAAAACCAGGTGTCATACTTGTGTGTACACCGTAGTCTTCATGTCGGAGAGGGGCTGGGGGAGAGGTCAAATAGACTTGTCGAACTCACGTTAATGTACAGTCAAGGGAATCCCGTTATCTTTGGGTTTCAACTTGAGAATAAATGGCACAGCTTTCAATACCCAATCGGACACGGGTGTATAATTAGCAGCTTCTTCTCCAAAGCTAATAGAGAGCATATCTGTATGAATAATCCCTGGATTGAGAGGTATGGCTGCCATACCAGCCGGCAATTCTTGTGCCAAAGAACGAGTTAATCCTTCGATTGCCCACTTAGAAGCACAGTATGGTGCAACTTGGGCTGAAGTAGAACGTCCCCAGCCAGAACTAAAGTTAACAATAATACCCCGTTTGTTTTTCACCATTGCTGGTACAAAATGGCGAATTATATTCACTACTCCTTTGATATTGATATCTATTAGATCAGAAAATTCTTCGGATGGTATTTCCCACAAAGGTGCTGGGTAATTAGTAATTGCCGCATTATTAATCACTATATCTGGCGGTTCATATTTGTTCAATACGTCTAGTGCCCATTTTTCTACTTGCTGTTCATTTGCCACGTCTACAGATGTGAAATCATTGGGCGCGCTAAACTTCTGGCTTATTTTCTGGATAGCATCTGATGAACGAGCGCAACCAATAACAGTATGTCCCTCTTGAATAAAACGCTTGGTCATCGCATAACCTAGACCTTTGCTTATGCCTGTAATTAAGATGAGCTTAGTCATATTTTTCTGCTATTAAACGTATCATTAGCAAACTTTTCGTGGGTAGATATTTTGACCAAATGCCCTGCATATTGTAAACCAATAACAAATGCATAACCCGGCTTTGCGTCTTCTCTTAACCCTACTGCCAGGATCATTATGCAAATTGCAGCCACACGTCAATAAGAAGCAAGTGCGATCGCTGCTTCTAACACTTTGGTAAGACAACTTGCTGAAATTAGCAATTTTGGGCTAGTCAGGTACTAGTGAAACCCAAAAGCATCTGCATAATTTTTTAACTTTGCTTGCAGAGAGAAGTACTTAAAGTTACTTAATGCATCAAACGCTACCCACTTTCATAGTTAGCGCTAGGATAGCTATGTATTTTATGAAAGTATAAATATGGCTCAAACTTTTTACGTAAATCCAGTATCAGGCAGCAATACCAATCCAGGTACTCAACAAGCCCCCTTCAAAACTATTACGCAAGCCCTGAAGGTAGCGACTGTTAATACCAAGATTCAACTAGCAGATGGTAATTACAATGCTGCTAGCGGTGAAGTCTTTCCGTTAACGATTCCATCTGGCGTAACAGTGGTGGGTAATGAAGCTAATAAAGGCAATGGTATTTTAATTGAAGGAAGTGGTAGTTACCTGAGCCGTACTTTTGCTGGTCAGAATGTCACTTTTGTGCTGCTAGATAAAGCTGAACTGCGGGGAGTGACTGTAACAAATTTGGCTAGTCGTGGTAGTGGTGTCTGGATTGAATCAACTGCCCCTACTGTTGCTAATAGCACCTTCATTAATAATAAACGGGAGGGAGTATTTGCTACAGGCGATGCTAACCCAGTGGTTCTAGGTAATGTGTTCAGTGAGAATGCAGCCAATGGAATTGCGATCGCTAAAAATTCTAAAGGTCAAATTGAAAATAATACCTACTTCAAAACAGGTTTTGGCATTGCCATTAGTGATACTGCATCACCCATCCTTCGAGATAACAGAATTTATGAAAACCGTTCTGGCATTGTGATCTCTGGTAGTGCCCGTCCCGTATTACGTAATAATGTCAGTGAAAAGAATACTGATGATGGGATCACAGTAATTGGAACTGCTCTCCCCGATATCGGCAGTATAAATAGTCCAGGAGGCAATACTCTACGCAATAACGGTAAATTTGATTTGCAAAATGTCAGTTCCAACAAGCTGATTTCTCTAGGAAATAAAATAGATGTGTCTAAAGTTGCCGGAAACATAGAGTTTGCAGATAGTTTGGTTCCAACACCAACTCCGACACCAACACCAACGCCAACACCCACGCCAACGCCAACGCCAACACCAACGCCAACACCCACGCCAACACCAACGCCAACACCCACACCAACGCCAACACCCACGCCAACTCCAACGCCAACTCCAACGCCAACTCCAACACCAACTCCAACAATCGAATTAACTGATATTGCAAATCATTGGGCAGGTGGGTTTATTCGAGAATTAGTCAAATTGGGGATAGTTAATGGTTTTCCGGATCGCACATTTAAACCCGATGCGACAATGACACGGGCACAATTCGCGGCAATAGTGGTAAAAGCTTTCAACCCACCACCAAGCCGTGCAGCGATCAAATTCAAAGATGTACCAGCAGACTTCTGGGCATCTAAGGTGATTCAGCAGGCATATCAGGGTTTATTTCTGTCTGGTTTTCCCGACAATACCTTTAGTCCCAACAAAAATATCCAGCGCGTCCAAGTAATTGTCTCTTTGGTAAATGGACTGGGGTTATCTAGTGACGGTACGGCAAGTATCAAAGTTTTCGATGACCAAGTTAAAATTCCTGAATATGCCAAGGATGAAGTCGCAAAAGCTATAGACAAAGAAATTATCGTCAATCACCCGAATTTGAAACAACTCAATCCTACCCGCGATGCTACACGCGGTGAGGTAGCGGCGATAGTGTATCAAGCTTTGGTAGATGCTGGCCGTGTAGCAGCGATCAACTCGCCTTATATAGTGACTGCTTGAGGGAGGCAGGGGCAGGGGAGACAAGGGGACAAGGGGGAATTATTGAACAACTCTCTCCCTTGTCTCCCCCCTCTCTTCTTCGTCTACCTTGTCTCTTCTCCATGCCCTCTGCATACCTCTGCCTCTGGAGCATCCTTATGCTACCTACCCTTCAGCTTAACAAGTGTGCTATTCAAGCCACGGGTGTTGGTGAAAGTTAAAAGCGAACGCTGGGAAAATAAACGTTCGCTTAACTCTACTTGCCGAACATAGTGGTTAGTTGCTTGTTACTAGCATACTATAGACTGTGAATTTGAGAGCATTTGATAAAGATTTTGGTGCTAATGCCGATGAATTCGATCTAGTTGCTTCGCCCTCTAATACGCCCCCAGTGGCCCCACTTTCTTGGAAACCTAAATTAAATCAGGCTTTCTTGATTTTGAATTTTGAATTGGTATTATTACCATGTTCCAGTAATAGAATTGAGAGCGAAGGCTTGATAAAGTCTTCAACTATCAAAAGATAGATGCTTTAGTAGCAGATTTTACCTGTAAAAAAACAAAAGTCTGTATTCAAAGTAAGCTTGTAGCATATAAAACGCTTGTAAGATTTTTATGACTTCCCGGATTCGCTTTTTAATGTGCCCTCCTGACCACTACGATGTGGACTATGTGATTAATCCTTGGATGGAAGGGAATATTCATAAGTCATCGCGTGATCGCGCCGTGGAACAGTGGCAGCGACTACATCAAATCCTTAAACAACACGCCATTGTAGATTTAGTACCACCTGAAAAAGGCTGGCCTGATTTGGTTTTTACCGCCAATGCTGGCTTAGTTCTGGGCGATAATGTCGTCCTCAGCCGCTTTTTGCACAAAGAGCGTCAAGGAGAGGAGCCTTTCTTCAAGCAATGGTTTGAGGCAAATGGTTATACAGTCAATGAACTTCCCAAAGATTTGCCCTTTGAGGGAGCAGGAGACGCACTACTGGATCGGGAAGGACGCTGGTTATGGGCGGGATACGGTTTCCGCTCGGAATTAGATTCTCACCCTTATCTAGCTAAATGGCTGGATATTGAGGTGCTATCCCTACGATTAATAGACGAACGTTTCTATCACCTAGATACCTGTTTTTGTCCTTTAGCAAATGGCTATTTGCTATACTATCCCGGTGCTTTTGATTCTTACTCCAACCGCTTAATTGAAATGCGAGTCGCACCAGAAAAGCGGATCGCAATTGAAGAAGCTGATGCAGTCAACTTCGCTTGTAATGCGGTGAATGTGGATAGCATCGTCATCATGAACAAGACGAGTGATGCTTTGAAAAACCGTCTTACGGATGCAGGTTTCCATGTGTTAGAAACGCCGCTGACGGAATTTCTCAAAGCTGGTGGGGCGGCTAAATGCTTAACTCTGCGGGTTACAGAACCAGTTAGAGATGAAATTCATGCCACTGTCTCGGTAGAAAGCCGTGTCATTCGCATGGAAGGACATTTGTTAGATGCTGGCTTAATTAACCGCGCTTTGGATTTGATTATAGATGCTGGGGGAAGTTTCAAAGTCCTGAATTTCAACTTGGGAGAACAGCGCCAAAGTACTTCAGCCGCCGAGGTGAGAGTATCAGCACCATCCCATGAGGTGATGGAAGAAATCATCTCCCGATTGATTGATTTGGGTGCTGTAGATTTACCCCATGATGAGCGAGATGCGAAACTAGAGCCGGTAATTCAAGATGGCGTTGCGCCTGATGATTTCTACGTCAGTACCATTTATCCCACGGAAGTGCGAATTAATGGTCAGTGGATAAAGGTAGAAAATCAGCGGATGGATGGCGCGATCGCCATTACCGAAACTGCCAATGGCTTTGTAGCTCGGTGTAAAATACTCCGCGATTTAAAAGTTGGCGAACAGGTAATTGTAGATGTTTTAGGTATCCGCACCATCCGCAAAACTGAATCGCGGGAACTCCGCAGCACTCAAGAATTCAGCTTTATGTCGGCAGGAGTTTCCAGCGAACGGCGCGTGGAATTAGTCGTTGAGCAAGTGGCTTGGGAATTGCGTAAAATCCGCGATGCTGGTGGTAAAGTAGTTGTCACGGCTGGCCCTGTGGTGATTCACACTGGTGGCGGCGAACACCTGGCGCAACTGATTCGAGAAGGATATGTACAGGCATTACTGGGTGGTAATGCGATCGCAGTTCACGACATCGAGCAAAATATCATGGGCACTTCCTTGGGTGTAGACATGAAGCGGGGTGTCGCCGTACATGGAGGACACCGCCATCACCTCAAGGTAATTAATAGTATCCGTCGTTATGGCAGCATTCCCAAAGCTGTAGAGGCGGGAGCAATTAAAAGTGGCGTGATGTATGAGTGCGTCCACAATCATGTACCTTTTGTGCTTGCGGGTTCCATTCGGGATGACGGGCCTTTGCCTGATACCGTAATGGATTTGATTCAAGCACAGGAGCAATATGCCAAACACCTAGAAGGTGCAGAGATGATTTTAATGCTGTCATCGATGCTGCACTCCATTGGTGTGGGAAATATGACCCCGGCGGGTGTGAAGATGGTATGTGTCGATATTAATCCAGCTGTAGTGACTAAGTTAAGCGATCGCGGTTCTGTAGAATCGGTGGGTGTGGTGACAGATGTGGGTTTGTTCCTCAGTCTGTTGATTCAGCAGTTGGATAAGTTGACAAGTCCGTATGTAAATAAGGTAGGTTAAGAAAACGTAGACGCAAAGACGCAGACAAAGGGAAATGACAAGAGTAGCTTTTAGTGAAGAGTTGGAGATTAATTGGGTCAGTTTTATAGCTGATTTCTTGTTGGTAGGGATGGTTTTTGGCCCGCCTATCGCTCCTTTTTTGGCTGCGTCTGGAGTGTCTTTGCTTCCTGGAATTGCGGACATCATTTATTTCATGGGTAATCATGTTTGTCCGCAACCAGATATGGGGTTAGATTTAGCACCACCGTTTATTATGGCTGTGTGTATGCGCTGCTATGGCACTGTCACGGGTTTGCTAATTACTCGTCTGTTGTATGGGATAACTGGTGGTAAGGGATTTTACTGGTTAAATCAGTATGGCTGGAGCGGTGTGGCGATCGCAAGTGTGCTAATGATGGCTTATCCTTTGGAATTAGCAGCACAGGTTTTTGGCTTGTGGAGTTTTAATAACTATCTGGTTACGCCTTTTGGGTTGATTACGGGTTTGGCGTGGGGATTGTTTACTATGCCAATTTTGCATGGGTGGCATAGTGCTAAAACTAGCTTGACCAAATTGTAAGTTTTATCGCACAACTTAATAGAGTGGATTAATTTTTGTAAGTCGATGCAATGTCACTAATTAGCGATCGCTAGTATTTACAGTACTAGCGATCGCCATATTTGTTATTGCTGTAGTCTTACACTGGTTGTACCTATCTCCACCTTCTGCGCTCCTTCAACGATTTGGTAAAGTTTGTGTTCAAATTTCTGCATACACGCTGACCAATCAAATTCGAGTATAGAGGGGCGAGCGTGTCTAGTCATATCTGCTTTCAAATCGGGATTTTCCAGAATCGCAATTACCTTTTGGGCGAAATCTGTAGGATTGTTAGGTTGGGCGAGGAAACCGTTACGACCAGGAAATACCTGTTCTGAAGTTGATGGTGCAAAAACAGCAACCAGAGGTGTTCCAGACGCTAATGCTTCGTTATTTGTAGTGCAGAAGTTCTCGGTAACAGAGGGGTTGACAAAAACATCCGCTCTGGCAAACCAACCTAGAAGTTCTGTACCGTGAGACTCACCCCATACAGTAATACCCGATCCAAACTTTTTAGCACGCTCCCGGATCTCTTCATCTAGCGGGCCACTACCAACAATTACCAGATGGACATCAGGAATTTTAGCAGCTATGACTGGAAAGATATCAAGCAATTGGTTGACATTCTTTTCGGGTGTAATGCGTCCAACAAACAACAAAGTTGGTCGGTTATCGTTAGGAATTGGGTCGTAACAAATGTTTCGCGGGTGAAATTTTTCGCAATCGATACCTTGATAAGCGACGTATTCAGCGCGCTGGCATTTCAGTTCTTCGTATTTAGTCAGTTGTTCTTTAGAAGAGAAGTAATTGAAGTCATAAGACTCACTAAACTGCTTAACTAAAACGGGAACGATGGGACGAACCAAATTGAAAAATCGCTCTCCAAAGTAATATTTGATATACGCAACGATATCTGTATGGAAGAGTGATATTATTGGCGTGCCTGTTCGTTTTGCGTATTGAGTGCCGATTGGGCGACCATAACCTTGCAAGAAAAATGAGTATAAACCTCTCATTTGGGCTGCTTCTTCAACCACGATAATATCGGGCTTGAATTTCTCCAGTAGCTTGGTATCGCTCCAATGCCGATAGTTCAACGGTTGAGGAAGAGACTTGTAAAATAGCAGCGGTTCTGTAGGGAATGCGTAAGCAGAAAAATTGGGGAAAGATTGAATTTCCTCTAAACCTAGCATGGGGCGATCGCCAACATTTTTGGGGTAGCGATCGTTGATTTGTGGATGGATTAAAAAAACCTCATGTCCCTGCTCTAGCAACCAACGAACTCGTTGGTGAACTGCCACGGAAACACCAGTTAAGAAAGGAGCGTACAACCCTGTAAACAGTGCAATGCGAAGTTTTTGCTTAGTCATAATAAAGGGGAATATTTCACAAAATTGCTGGTTTTTAACTTAGGATTTACGCAGCAAATGTTTCATGAACATCCTGATTATTTTGCTCAGAAATTCCCGCTAATACAGTTAGACTAAGGATTTACGCATTGTCAAATAGCTGAAATTTTCGATTTTGAAGTGGATGTTTATAGTGCTTCTAGTTTGTGTGCAATAGAGTCTGACTCTCTCCATCTAGAAGAGATACTTTGAGCCACTCCTCTGACAGCAACAAAGGTTTTCCGCTTTCCTATTTTCTTAGGCTACGGTATACACACGGGTTTTACCCCACCCTAACCCTCCCCTTATAAAGGGGAGGGAACTAGATAAATTTCCGGTCTCCCCCCTTTATAAGGGGGGTAAATTCAGGGTTTGGGCTTCATTACCAAGATGTGTGTACACCGTAGCTTCTTAGGAGAGAGTTAGAGAAAGATAGGGAAAAGGTTGGAGATTAAGTAGACTCAATTGCAAACCCATATATAAACCTGGGTTAGAAACTATCAAAACATCCAAAAGGCTAAGTCAAAATTCCCCTTAATATATTTGTCTAAACCCTTGAAAAAATGTCAATACGTTTTGGTAATCAACAAGTAAAAACGTATATTTTGACAAGGGTTATAGCTAATATAGTTTTACTAAATATAAGATAATATAATTTGAAGACTAGGGAATGTTTAGTGTAATAACTTTCATGCCCTAGTTGATATTTAGCGATTTAATTCAAAGAGAAACCTTGCTATTAATAGGCTGATCCAACCATTGATAAGGGCGATATTCCACTAAGCGGACATTCCAAGGCCCTTTAACGCGATAGCTGACACCGCGCCAGGTAACTGTTGAAGTCCACAGGGATGATAGCATTGCTAACCCATAAACCCACTGTGTTAAGGGAATCCCAATCAACATTTTAATGATTGTAGCAGCTGATAATTTGGCGTATACGTGTAACGGCTTGCCGGTAGGCATCGCCTGGTCATTAGAGCGAACCACTCGCTGTATCTCTAATTCCAACACCAGCATTATTAAGAGTAATCCGACAGTGTAAACTCCATAGCAGACTAACAACAGAGCCGCAGCTTCCCATTTTGCCTCTAACAGCGACTCTAGAACTAACACGCTTAGTAAAGTCGGAAACAAAATGCTAGAAACAGCTTCACTCACAAGAGCCAACCAACGGGGATGATACAATCGAGAGAAAAGGATAAGCCGCTTGAGATAGTCTACTAAGTTGAATAAATCAGTCTCTTCACGATTGACTATTAGCAGCGAAGGCACAAACTTTACCTGAAAACCATGTTTTTTCAGGATGTCGTGCATCATAAAATCTTCGCCTAAAGCTTGTCCCCACTTATCTAGCAGTTCTGTTTGGCGAAGCACTTCTGTTTTCACAGCCAAAGTTCCACCCCAAGGAATCTGGAAGATAAACATTTGCACTACTGTAGACACATTGCCGACGTATCGCACCAAAGAACCCCAATACCTGCCTGTTGGCACGTACCACCGATTGCCGGTTGTTGCGCCGACTTTCGCATCGCCTAGAGGGCTGACTAATTCTCGCAGCCAATTTAAATGAACTATAGTATCAGCATCTACTAAAGCAACCACCTTGTAGGAGTCATCTAACTCACGGATAGCTTGGATTAAAGAACTGCATTTGAGACTACAATTGTTGCGTACTATTCTCAAAGGGCTGATTTGAACATTAGTCGCTTCTTGTTCAGTAATGGTTTCACTAGCAATTTTCCAAGCGGGATCTTCGTGGCTATCAACGATCAACTTTAAATCATACTGTGGATAGTTTTGATTTAGGAGCGATCGCAAACATCTAGGCAAAAACGGATCGGCTCCACGTAAGCAAAGAATTACTGCTGTTTTGGGTAACTGATCGTCTGGTAATAAGTTTTTTTTAGACGAGCGCAGATACCATATAAAGACAAGCGTAAAACACACCTGAATAACCAGCCAACCCATCAAAGACTTAGACAGAAATATTGCCAAATCTTCCATTAAATTTTTAGTCTCCGACAGAATGAGGGATTGGGCATTGGGGATTGGGCATTAGGCATGGGGCACAAGAGGCAAAGGGAAAAACTTACTGCAACTTCTCCCCTGCTCCCCTGCCTCTTTCCCCACTTGCCTTTAGGAATCGAGCGAATATTTCATGATGATGTTGACTGTTGTGTTTTTGTTTACAACAAAACTGGCATCACGAAACTTTGGTGTACCTGTTTGTATAGACACAGTTGGATTTTTAGAAATTCCAAAACCTTCTTCGGGAATTCCGAAAAAGTCTTTATTGAGTTTGCGATCGCCATTTTGATCGTCAACCACAGCGACAGCATAAGTTCCAGGCTTCAAACCGGAGAATTCTTTTTTTACAGAAGTGCCAGTAATCTTAGCGCAGCCACTTTGAGCTTCACTAGTACTACTCATTGGAAATCCTTTTTCACTTCCATAAACTCGAAAGCAAATCTCACCTTTTTTGTGATGTATTCCATTTACTACAACATTAAGTGTTGCAGTTGGCTCTGCGTTCACTGTTTTAGCAAAACTGATGCTTGCTAAAGTAGCAAGCAAAACATGAGATAGTTGAGATAGTTTCAGCATAATTTTGTAATCAGGATAAGTGATTTTGAGGCTGATAGAAAGGCGCGTTAGTCAGCTTTGATTTGTGAACTGATTCTTTCAAAGAATGACTTGCTCTTCTTTAATGAATGCTGTTGTCCAACCTTTCCAAAGTACTTGCAGCGCATTTAGCAAATCTTTCAGCAAAAGATATTCTGTCCCTTTTAACTGCTGATATAGACTTATATGACAACATAGCCGCTCATATAAACTCAGGGGACAACACCAGATGGAGAATATATACTCCCAAATCATTCTCCAATGTGGCAATAAAATTTTTCCTTTCTTTGCTGAATCAAACCACACTGCATACCCATAAAAATCGGGGAGCATACTCAAGAATGATTTTTGGTTTGTATTTGTTAACAACAAATAATTGGGAAAAAACATACTCATTGATTGTTGCGGATGACTTCTGATAAAAAATAGGTATTCAGGAATTTCATAAAACCTACCGAGAATACCAAGTCTTAACAAGAGAATTCCATCTGCATTACCATAACCACCCATAGGCGGTATCTTTTTCAAAATACTAGCGCGAATTACCCCGTAACATTGATAACATAAATGCTTGGTCAGCAATTCGTGAAAACGCTCCTGTGCTTTTAGTGCATCGGCCTTGACTTTGATATCGTAATTTTGGATAAAATTCCCCTGTTCATCAATGAAATATGCCTGGGAGTGACACAAGATTATAGTAGGATCTTGGTCAAGTACCTCAACACACTTCTTGATAAAATCTGGAGAATGTAAATCGTCATGAGCTGCCCATTTAAAATACTCACCCGAAGACAGTTTCAAGACGCGATTAAAGTTACCAGCACAACCGATATTTGTGTCATTGCGATAGTAACAAATACGTTGGTCTTGCTCGGCATAAGCTCTACAAATTTCCTCAGTTTTATCTGTCGAGGCGTTATCTGAAATAATAAGTTCAAAATCTTCAAAGGTCTGAGCTAAGAGTGAATCTATGGCTTCTTTGAGAAATTTTTCACCATTGTATACAGGTAATCCGATGCTCAATCGTGGCTGATTGCTACTCATAGAAAACAAGTATTCGGAAAATCTGTGGATTATTTTCTGCTTAATCGTAGTTAGGTAGATGCAACGTAATAATTCAGAATTCAGGAGTCATAATTAAGGATACTTTGATACCAATCTGAATCATTTCAAGTAAATCAAGTGTCTTCTAGGTTCTTCATTTTGTAATTATTCGGAATTCTGATTCTTGACTCCTGAATTCTCAAAATCTGTGAACTATTTCATCAAGCTTTGAATATCTGTTTTTTGCAGCCATTCATGTGTTTGCTGCATTCCTAATTCTAGGTCAATTGTTGGTTTGTAATTTAACAGATTTTGGGCTTTAGTAATGGAACAAGCGTAAGGACGAGTCATAAAATCTATAGACTCTGGTAAAATATCAACTTTTTTCCGAAACAGTTTTTGTCCTTGAACGCGTAGCTTTAGGAACAATTTGATTTCATCTTTCGATAATGAAAGGGGCGCTTGTAAATCTTCCATTGCTGCTAAACGCATAAAATACTCTTTCCAGGAAGTTTCTTGTCCATCAGTGATATTAAATATTTCACCGTAGATTTTTTTTTCCATCGCTAAAAAGATGCCATCAATCAGGTTATCTATATATACATGATTGATTACTCCTTTAGCATCATTAGCGCAAGCAAATAATTTTTGGCGCATCATCAGAATTGGTCTGACTATCCAGGGAATACTTCCAGGGCCATAAACATCTCCGGCTCGAATAATAATGATGCCAAAATCTGGAGGATTATTCAGTTCTAAAACTGCTGTTTCAGCTTCTATTTTCGTTTGACAGTAGGGATTATTTTCGCCAGAAAGTGGGCCGGATTCTGTAACACCATCAGGATAATTGAAACCATAAACCATTACACTGGATAAATGCACAAATGTTTTGACACCAGCTTGTTTAGCGGCTTTAGCTATATTGACAGTACCGCCAACATTCACATCACGAAAATGCTTAATTGCACCAGCTTCTTCGGCAATTTGCTCTGTATGTAAAACGATATCTACTCCCTGACAAGCCTTTTGAGCAATAGTAGAATCGGTTATACTACCAATAATTACCTCTACACCTAAATTCTGTAATTGTTTGTTCTGTTCTGTAGAACTTTGTAGTCCACGAACTTTCATCCCTTGCGCTATGGCTAACTCGGCTGTACGCAAACCGACAAATTCATTAATTCCAGTAATTAGGAGAGTTTTGTCTTTGAGGTTCATAAAATCGTAATTATTGTTAAATAGGTGAATTTGAGTTATTAGATAAAAAACTTTAAGTAGTACCAAATTTAAATATTGGTAAATACTTTTAATTTAAAATCTAGGCTTGCTATAAAAGGAATTTTTCTGTGGAGAGGTGGCACTAATACTTAGGTTTCAATTCATATAGTGGTCAAATCACCAAGTTATTTTGCAGCGAACGATCAGTTAGAAAATATCTCCTGGATCTGCGGAGCGGAGTTTATTAATAGCAAGTGCTCCTGATGTTATACACATTAAAACTGTTGAAGTTAAGACAATCACTGCATTATTAGTAGTCATAATTATTGGCAGCTTAGTTGCTTCTGCGGCAAAACTATATAACAAAACAGAAGTAAGAAATCCTGGAATATAACCTAAGATTGCCAAAATCAAAGCTTGCTGAAATACCACATTTAATAAATAGCTATTGGCGTAGCCTATGGCTTTTAAAGTGGCGTAAGCAACGAACTGTGTAGCAATATTGCTGTAAAGAATTTGATAAACAATAACCACACCAACAACCGCAGCCATTGTCAACATCAAGTTAAGAATAAAACCAATGGGTGTTCTGACAGCCCAATATTTTTTTTCAAAATCAATAAAGCCTTGGCGGGTAAAAACTTGAACATCATTAGGCAAACTTGCTTGTAAATTTTTTAGTACTGTTTCTGCATTAGTACCAGGTTTGAGGGAGATCAAACCAATATCAATCATATCTGCCGGACGAGTATTGGGATTTATCCTCAAGAAAGTGGAGTCACTAACAAGTAAATTTCCATCTACACCAAAGGAAGGGCCTAATGTGAATAAGCCACCAATTCTTACTCGATAACCAATTAATGAATTGAAGGGAAATATTTCAATTGTCTGTGCAGTTTCTCCCGCATTAAATTTTTCAGCTATTGGGCCAAACTCTGGGCGAGAACCCCGGTCAAAAAGCATGACATCGGGAGTTTTGAGTTTATCTAAATTTTTCTCAACTTCCGGTAGATTGATCACAGGTCTACCTGGATCGAAACCAATAACGTATATTGAATATTTCTCACCAGTTGCCGGATTTTTCAATTTGGCAAATTGCAAATACATGGGGCTAACTGACTCCACACCGTCAAACCCCAAAGATTGGTACAAACGAGTCCGCGAAAAGCTTTGATTTGAGGTCAAAGATTTATATTGCGAACTAACTAAAAATAAATCTCCTTTGAGATTTTGATGGACTGCGGTTGCGCTGGAATAGAGGGCATCTTGAAAACCAAGTTGCACAAACATTAACAACACAATAAAACCAATCCCGGCTACAGCTACTAATAAACGAACTTTTTGCTGGGCTAGCTGTAGCCATGCTAAAGGAATTTTGAAAATCATGGATTTATTTATCATTTGTCATTTGTCATTTGTCATTTGTCATTTGTTAATGACCAATGCTTTATGCCTTATGCCCCATGTCCAATGACTATATTTGAATGGCGACATCCACTTGTAAGTTGGTTAAACGAGCCACCCGCTCACTATCTGCGGGATTATCGATGGAGATTTTTACCTCAATTATTCTGCGGTCTGTATCTGAACCAGGGTTAAGGCTAAAGATGCTTTGTTTGTCAACTTGCCAACCAATTTCTTTCACAGTTCCTTTTAATGTGCCAGGGAATGCAGTACTGTTAATGGTGGCTTTTTGTCCTACACGCACTTTTTGAACATCAGTTTGATACACCTCTGCAATCACATACATTTGAGATGTCTTACCGATTTCAGCAAATCCTGTGTTGGTGCTGATGACTTCTCCGGTTTTGGCGTGAATTTTCAAAATTTTGCCATTTATGGGAGATTTTATATAACTTAAATCCAAGTCAGCTTTTGCTTGTTGAACAGCAGTTGTGGCACTATTGACTTCGGTTTGTGCGACTTGAACATCTACACTACGCACTTCACTAATACTGGTGAGTTGCGCTTGTGCTTGCTTACGTTGTTCTTGGAATGTGTCTTGAGTCCGCTTGAGAGTGGCTTGGGCTTCTGTTAGTTGCTGTTGTGTAGTCTTTAGTTGCAAAGCTTTGGTATCTGCTACAGAAGCTGCGATCGCACCTTGTTTATATAATTGCTGGTAGCGATTATTTTCGGCTTGAGCGTTGTCTACTTCCGCCTGGATGCGGGCAATTGTCGCCTCTTGGGTCGCAACATCCCCTTTATATTGTGGCTCTAAACGAGCGATCGCAGCCTTTTGAGCATCGACATCTCCGGTTTTAGCTCCAGATTTCACCTGTGCTAATTTAGCTTTGGCAACTTGCAGTTTGTCTAAAGCCTGTTGCAATGCGGTTCTAGAACGACCATAGTTTTCGAGATAGGCCAATAATTGCCCTGCTTTAACCGTATCTCCTTCTTTCACCAACAGTCTGTCTACTCGTACCCCATTATTAGAAGCAGGAGCAGTCAAAGAAGTAACTTCACCTTCTGGCTCCAAACGTCCCAAAGCAGTTACAGCAACTTTCGCAGGAGCAGCAGCTTTTGGAGGAAATGCTTTCGATGTCACAACTTTGGGTTTAGACCAATAGGGTGTCAAACTATAGAAAGTGATTAATCCAGCCGCTAAAGTGAGAGAAGCTGCTAAAATTACTTGCGATCGGCCTACGGGTTTTGTGAATAATCGACTTTCTTTATTTACTGCCATATTTTCATGCCAATTCTGGTTTTTTTAAGGGATATCCTGGTTATATTTAGTCGATTAAAATAGACTCATCCGCAAATTACCAAGAGGGCTTTTCCTCTAGGTTTTCTACTTTAATCAAGTCGATGGGTCTAAATTGGTTTTATATGAATTGTTGTACGCTTTTACCGCCCAAACTACTATTGTGGCGTGGAAATTAATGGCGTCTTACTTCAAAGCTTCCTAAGTTATATCCTAATTTGATATCTAATCCAGTAGCGTAAAATACAATAGCGCTAGTCAGAAAATTTAACTTTCAAGAACAACGAAGCGCTAATAAAAATGAACTCAAAACCTGGATTAACTTGTTGTTAAGTATGGACTAAAAATTGATTATTGTCAATCATTTTAATTTACATAAATCCTGATTCTATCACTAAAATGTTTCATCACCTGAAGATTAGGTACTGAATAAATGTACCGGATGCTAATCTCTTGTCTAGCAATTAAATACCTACAAATAGTTCGTTATTAAGCAGATTTGATATTACTAACAGATTATTATTATCAAGGTGGTGTAATATAAGACATTCTTCTAACGATTTTTAGTAAGAGCAATTCATCAATTGTACTTTTTTAAGCTGTTAGCCCTGTAATTGATTGCAAACGGGGCAGTTGGTAGATGAGATACAAAATCTGAGCTTTGCTTCGGTTTACTTTTTACTTAAGATTCATTTAACCCGTATTATGTTTATCAAGCAACATACTTAAAATTAATATTTGCTTTATAAATAACCACTTTCCTTCTTAACTTGACTTATATTAAAAAATAACCAACAATTTTGATTCAAGTATGATATTTTTCTGAAAAATAATACTTATAGTTATTGGCTTTATCTATGTATTCATTGAATTGTTACTTACTAGACAGCAGATTTGTAGTGTTAACTTAACCAAGCGAATATTTATGTTTAACCCGTAGGTAACAAAATTCCTCATATACTTATTTAGTCGTTAATTATACTTCTATGCTAAATTTATTCAAAATTCCTATCGATAAGAGTATATGGTTATTTATAAAATAACTTTAAAGGAATGATTTAGTTTTTGTAAAGTATGCTAATGTTTTTATTAATTCAATGCTTTAAAGTAGTTAGACAAAGTAGTTATTTAATTAATATTTTGAAATTAAAAGTAACTAAATATAACTGCGTTGTCATTACTTAGAGATTGTTTAATTACTTTTTCAATTTGCATAAACTCGGATTAAAGGTGGTGTCTTTTCTGTAACGAACTTGTCAACTTTACTGGGTCAAATACCATAAAATATATTATCCCGGACGTTGAAATTAGCTATGACATTGATTTAGATACAGAACGTTGTTATTAACACCTGCTATGTTGCTGTGTTTAGGCTAGATAATAAAACGGTTTCGGGTGAAAAAATGTTTCTGTTTTCTTAGCTACTCCTCAGTTTTCTTCGCTCCAGTAGGATACTATTGCTCAAAATCTCTACTATTACAAATGGATTGAATTCACTGGTCAAGCAGCTATTACACTCCAAGACTATTTTACCAGTTTTAACAACATCATCGACCTATTGCCACAATATCAAGAGTCTAGCGTTGGATAAGATTTTTTGCGATGTCTACGACGGGCTACGCCTACGCAGTGTGCCAAAGTCGCCTGGAAACATAAAGCTTTACCCTGGCAGTATGTATCGTGTGGTGTCGATTTGGAAACAAGCATTTAGCAAATATAAAATAGCTAACTGCTTACAAAACAAGAGTTTTTGATTATTAGTAGGCAACAGAAATTACTGTAACTACACAATCCACAGTACTCACTATGCCCTATGTCTGCTTATTCAATTGATACTGCCTTAACGGAGTTAGAGAGCCTGATAAATAATTGTGAACAGGCTGTAATTAAGTCTATCGAAGGAAAAAAAATGAAATCAGATAAATCAGTGTCAATTAACAGAATTAACAGACAATTACAACACAATCCTATCGCAATTGTTGGGATGGCTTCTCTATTGCCTCAAGCCAGAAATTTGCGCGAATACTGGCAAAATATAGTAAACAAAATTGACTGTATTACTGATGTTCCTTCCACTCACTGGAGCGTCGAAGATTATTACGATCCGAATCCCAGAACTACTGAGGATAAAACCTACTGCAAAAGAGGCGGTTTTCTTCCAGAGGTTGATTTTAATCCGATGGAATTCGGCATACCACCCAGCATTTTAGAAGTTACAGATGTATCGCAACTATTAAGTTTAGTGGTTGCGAAAGAAGCGATGGAAGATGCAGGTTATGGCGAACAACGTGAGTTTAACCGCGAGATGGTTGGGGTAATCTTAGGCGTGGCGATGGCCAAGCAATTAGGAATGCCACTTTCTGCCAGGTTGGAATATCCGATTTGGGAAAAAGCGCTCAAAAGCAGTGGTTTATCCGATGAAGATACCCAAAAAATCGTTGATAAAATCAAAAGCGCTTACGTGAAATGGGATGAGAACGCTTTCCCTGGAATGTTAGCTAACGTAGTCGCCGGACGAATTGCCAATCGCCTAAATTTTGGCGGGATGAATTGCGTAGTTGATGCCGCTTGCGCTAGTTCCTTCGGTGCTTTAAAAATGGCAATTAGTGAGCTAGTTGAGCATCGTTCTGACATGATGCTAACTGGTGGCGTTGATACCGATAACACCATCATGGCTTACATATCGTTCAGCAAAACCCCGGCTGTTTCTCCTAGTGAAAATGTCAAACCTTTCGATGCTAAGTCGGATGGAATGATGCTGGGTGAAGGTATCGGGATGATTGTCCTCAAACGGTTAGAAGATGCTGAACGGGACAACGATAAAATATATGCCGTAATTAAAGGTATTGGTACTTCCAGCGATGGGCGTTACAAGAGCATTTATGCTCCCCGCAAAGAAGGTCAAGTTAAAGCCTTAGAACGTGCTTATGAAGATGCCGGCTTCTCTCCCGCTACTGTTGGTTTGATGGAAGCACATGGTACAGGCACAATGGCTGGAGATCCGACAGAATTCGGTTCTTTAAAAGACTTCTTTGATGTACATGATGATAAAAAGCAGCACATCGCTTTGGGTAGTGTGAAATCGCAAATCGGACACACAAAAGCGGCTGCGGGTGCGGCGAGTTTGATTAAAACTGCTTTGGCTTTATATCACAAGGTATTACCACCAACAATTAACATCACTGAGCCGAACCCCAAACTCAACATTAAAAATTCATCCTTTTATTTGAATACTGAAACTAGACCTTGGATTCGTCCAGAAGGGGAAGCACCAAGACGCGCAGGTGTAAGTTCTTTTGGCTTTGGCGGAACCAACTATCACGTTGTTTTGGAAGAATATGAAGCTGACCAAAACGCCGCTTACCGCTTACATAGTGATGCTAGTGAAGTGCTGTTGTTTGCTCCTACAGTAGACCAATTGTTGAGCAAATCGGAAGAGATTTTAGGTAAGTTGCGATCGCCAGATGCACCCACACATTACGCACAATTAGTCAATGAGTGCAAATCACAACAAATTCCCCTTTCTGCTGCCAGATTTGGGTTTGTCGCTGAAAATCTGGAAGAAGCTTGTAAGTTATTGCAAACTAGCATTGACTGGCTGAAACACAAAGGAACAGCAGCATCTTGGGAGCATCCCCAAGGAATTTATTACCGTTCCTCTGGTATGGAGTTGGGCGGAAAAGTTGTCTCTCTATTTTCTGGTCAAGGTTCGCAATACCTGGAGATGGGACGCGAACTGGTGATGAATTTTCCTTTGATGCGCCGTCTTCATGGTTATATGGATAGCCTGTTGCTCAAAGATAATTTGCAGCCGTTGTCAGAAATCGTTTTCCCTCATCCTGTGTTTGGAGAAGCAGAAAAGAATGTCCAAATTGCTGCCTTACAACGCACAGAATACGCTCAACCAGCCATCGGGGTGTTGAGTGCAGGGATGTATAGCATACTGCAACAAGCTGGATTTAAGTCAGATTTTGTTGCCGGTCATAGCTTTGGTGAACTCACAGCGCTATGGGCTGCGGGGGTTTTGAGTACAGAAGATTACTTGTTCTTAGTGAAAGCTAGGGGTCAAGCAATGGCTGCACCCGAAGATCCAGATCATGATGCGGGTAGTATGTTGGCTGTCAAAGAAGATATCAGCAAAGTGGAAGCAGTGCTGAGACATTTTCCGCAAGTTGCGATCGCTAATCAAAATTCTCCGACTCAATTTGTCTTGGCTGGGCCTACCGCAGAAATAGCGAGAATCAAAGAGGCTTTACACGAGAAAGGATATACAGCTGTATTGCTACCTGTATCAGCAGCTTTCCATACACCGCTAATCGCCTTTGCTCAGAAATCATTTGCGATCGCTACCAAGTCTGTCAAATTCCAAAGTCCCAAAATCCCTGTTTACAGCAACGTTACCAGTAAGCAGTATCCCAAAGAACCCCAAGGTATTCAAAAAATCCTCGAAACGCACCTTTCCAATTCAGTGCTGTTTAAACAGGAAATTGAAAATATCTATGCGGCGGGTGGTACTTGCTTTGTGGAATTTGGGCCGAGAAGAATTTTGACCAACTTAGTCAAAGATATCCTTGGCGATCGCCCACACATCACCGTATCTTTGAACCCCAGCACTCAAAAGAATAGCGATCGCTCCTTGCGAGAAGCAGTTGTGCAGTTGCGGGTGATAGGTTTGGCTTTGAATAACCTCGATCCTTACCAACTTCCCCAAACCATCCCGCCAATTGAGACGAAGAAGACATTAAATGTCCGTTTAAACGGGATAAACTACAGATCCGAAAAAACGAAAAATGCCTTCGCTCAAGCTTTGCAGGATGGGCATAAAGTCACATTACCTACTCCCGAATATTCTGATGCGGTTCCTTTGTTTAGCAGCCCAGGTGTGACTCCGCCTCTGGCTGTAATTGAGACTAACGGACATAAAAAATCCACCCCAGAAATGAACGGTGTGAGTTCTAATATTATCAACCAGCCAGAGCAACAGATGAATCCTGTGACCCTTTCACAACCAGCCCAGGAATCAAAGATGCAACCAACGCCAGAAAAACTTACAAATTACCAACAACTTTTAGCAAGTTTAGAATACCTCCTGACACAGTTTCAGGAAAATCAAGCTGAGAATTTACAAGTTCACGGTACTTATCTCAACCATCAAATGGAATACGCTAAAGCGTTTTTTCAACTGATGCAGCAGCAGAATTCCTTGTTGAGTGAAAGTAAATCAACAGCCGAAACTGCCAAAATGAAGCTTGTTGTCATGGAAAGCTTAGAGCGTAGCATGATGCAGTTTCACTCCCAACAAGGTGAAACTCTACGCATCCATGAGCAATATCTTAAAGAGCAGTTGGAATATACTAAGAGCTTTTTCCAACTCATACAGCAAGAGTATTCTCAAATCATCTCTGGTGATGGAGCAACCCAACTAACAGAGATAAGCAATTTCATCCCATTTACAACAGAAACAACTGTTAGTGATGCACCAGTACCTGCTACTACCAAGATAGTAGAAAGCCAGCCTTTGCCTGTAACTGAGCCTGTAGCTAAAAACGGCTCAACAGTTACTCAAGAACCTCTGCCGCCTGCTGTAGAGCCTGTAGTTGAAACTTCCTATTCCCCACTTCCCACTCCTCACTTCGCCACTGTCGAGACAGTAGAGCCTGTAGTCGCGCCACCTGTCCCAGTAGTAGAACCCCAAGCCGAGGTTGTAGTCAAAATTAGCTCACCTCCAGTCGAGGAAGTTGTTGCATTCACCCCACCAGCACCCACAACTGCTGCACCTGTATCTGGCGCAACCATCGATATTGTTGACTTGGATAAAAATCTGTTAGCCATAACCAGCGACAAGACCGGCTACCCAGTCGAAATGCTGGAAATGGACATGGATATGGAGGCTGATTTAGGAATTGACTCCATCAAACGGGTGGAAATCTTAGGGGCGCTACAAGAAATGTACCCCAACCTACCCAAGCCCAATTTAGAAGAACTGTCAGAAAAACGCACCATCGGTCAAGTTGTAGAGTATCTGCAATCTCACGCTTCCAGAAGTGTTTCTGTAGAAATTGCAATTCACGAAGTACAACAAGCAACTGAGATTCCAGTAGAGGCTGCACCAGTAGTTGAGGTAGTTGTTGCACCTGAACCAAGCGTAGTTGTCGCATTCACCCCAGAACCAGAAGCCGTTACCAGTGATGAATTTGCCAACTTAGGTGAAACCCTGTTAGCTATCACCAGCGATAAAACCGGCTATCCAGTTGAGATGCTGGAACTAGAAATGGACATGGAAGCCGACTTAGGGATTGACTCGATTAAACGGGTAGAAATCTTAGGGGCGATGCAAGAAATGTACCCTAACTTACCCAAACCGAATATTGAAGAACTCGGCGATCTTCGCACTATCGGTCAAATAGTCGATTACCTACAGCAGTTGGCTGGAGGTGAAAAAAAAAAGTCTGAGCCTGAGTTTGTCCAACAACCACCGGAATTAGAGCATACTATCCAGCGCCATCCGGTCAAACTCAGAAGCCTAGCACAGCCCGATTATTTGGATTTCACGTTACCAGAGGGACACATCGGTTTAATCACCGATGATGGTTCCCTCACCACTTATAAATTAGCTGAATCCCTAATCGAGAAAGGCTGGAAAGTAGTAGTTATCAGCTTCCCCCAATCCCTTATCGCCCAACAAGCGCCCTTACCCACAGGAGTAACCCGCGTCACCTTAGCAAACTTGAGTGAAGAACATCTTCAACAACAACTACAAGCGATCGCATCTCACTGCGGAGCGATTGGGGCTTTCATCCATCTCCATCCAATGTTTGTAGGAAATCACACTGGAAGTATTTCTTATAACGAATCAGAAAAGGCCATCGTCAAGCACGTATTTTTGATGGCGAAACACCTCAAATCCTCTCTAAACGAAGCCGCAAAGCATGGACGTAGTTGTTTCTGCACAGTAGCTCACCTTGATGGAGCCTTCGGTTTAGAGTATAAAGTCAACTTCGGTGCGATCGGTGCTGGTTTATTTGGATTAACCAAAACTCTGAGATGGGAATGGCCAAAGGTGTTTACTCGTGCGATCGATTTAAGTCCCAGACTTGATGCTAAACAGTCAGTACAAAACATCATCGCCGAACTTCACGATCCCAACCTTTATATAAGTGAAGTTGGCTACGGCTCACAAGGACGAGTCACCATTATCGCCGATTAAAAAGTTGATTAATGTTGTGTGCAACTTTCTCTCGAACCTAACCCCCAACCCCTTCCCTACTAGCGTTAGGGAGTAAGAATCAAAGCCTCGGTGTACACACAAGTCGAATTACCCCCCTTAATCCCCCCTTATAAAGGGGGGAAACAGGAATCTAGTTCCCTCCCCTTTACAAGGGGAGGGTTAGGGTGGGGTAAAACCCTGGTTAATCAGCTACTTCAGACTTGCATGTACACCGTAGCCCTGTGGGGGAGAGGAATGGAAGTGGGGTTTCAAAAATAAGTTGCACATCAAAAAACCCAATTTAAGCAGGTATTCACGAGGATTTATGACACAAACAGCCCAGCTTAGTCCATCATCTGTCTTTGTTGTGAGCGGCGGTGCAAAAGGGATTACGGCTGAGTGTACTATCAGATTAGCCCAACAGCAACCCTGCAAATTCATCCTCCTCGGTCGCTCCGAACTATTAGAAACCGAGCCAGATTATGCTCAAAATTCTGACGACTCCGCATTGAAAAAATGCATCATGGAAAATCTTCTTTCTCAAGGAGAGAAGCCCACACCCATGAATGTGCAAAAAATATATAACAAAATTACCTCCAGCCGCGAGATTAAAAAAACTCTTGCAGCAATTGAAAAAACCGGAGCTAAAGCAGAATATATTAGTGTCGATGTTACAGATACGCAAGCTTTACAAGAAAAACTTGCCACTGCTGTGCAAAATCTCGGCCCAATTACCGGAATCATCCACGGCGCTGGAAATTTAGCTGATAAGTTAATTGAAAAGAAAACAGAAGAGGATTTTGAAAAAGTTTACACTGCCAAAGTTCAAGGCTTAGAAAACCTGTTAGCTTGCGTCAACCCTAATCAACTTCAGCATTTAGTTTTGTTTTCTTCCGTCACAGGTTTTTACGGAAATCCTGGACAATCTGATTATGCGATCGCAAATGAAATTCTGAACAAATCAGCCCATATATTTAAGCAAAGTTATCCCTCATGTCATGTAGTCGCTATTAACTGGGGCGCTTGGGATAGTGGCATGGTGACAGCAGAATTAAAGAAAATTTTTCAAGAGCGAAAAATCGAAATAATTCCCATTGCAGTTGGGGCACAAATGCTCGTTAAGGAAATGGATAATACCAATTATGCAACCTCACAAGTTGTTATTGGTAGCCCATTAGTTCCACTGGCGGCGGAGTTAGATTCAGAACTACGAACTTATCGTATTCGTCGCCAAATGACATTGGAGGCTAATCCATTTTTACACGATCATACGATTGCTGGTTCTCCAGTTTTACCAGCAACTTGTGCAATGACCTGGATTATCAATGCTTCTGAGCAATTATATCCAGGTTACAGATTGTTTAATTACCAAGATTTTAAAGTTTTAAAGGGGATTACTTTCAATGAGACATTAGCAAAGGAACATTTTTTAGAGATAGAAGAAATTTCTAAAGTTAATCTTGAAAGAATCGAACTTAAAGCCAAAATTTCGAGTAAAAACCCACAAGGCAGAATCCATTTTCATTTTAGCGCTCAACTCAATCTCCAGCGAGAAATCCCAGATGTACCCACTTATGAATCTCTTAATCTCGAAGAAGATAATATCATCACCGCTACAGGAAAAGATTTTTACCAAAATGGTGGAGCCACATTATTTCACGGCCCGGCTTTTCAAGAAATCAAAAGAGTCTTAAACATCAGTCCTGAAAAAATCACTACAGAATGTCTGTGGCCAGAACTCAGCGCACAGGAACAAGGACAATTCCCTGTCCAATGGGTAAATCCTTACACAACTGACTTGAGTATGCACGCCTTATGGGTTTGGACACAACACTTTCATGAAGAAGGTTGTTTACCTGGAAAAGTAGAAAAGTTTGAACAATTTGCGATGATACCACATAACGAAACTTTTTACGTTTCGTGTGAAGTACTATCTAAGACACCAAGTAGTGCGATCGCAAACTTTATCATACACGACCGTCAGGGAAAAATCTATTCACGAATGCTCGGTGCTCATGCCATTATTTGGTCAATGAAAATGCTTAGAAGCTAGTAATCTGTGAAATCCAAAGTTTGTAGTAAGGACTTTAGTCCGTGAAATTTTGACGAATTGAGCATTTAAATTTAAACGCAAAGGTTCGCAAAGGGAAACGCAAAGGGTCGCAGAGAATTTGCTAATAATTCAACTCTAATGTTTTTACTACGAACTATCAAAGCTAGCTTAATCTTAGGATTGCTATAACTTGCCTCGTTTAAAGTTTGGGGAACAGCGTAAATCCTGCCTTTTAATTATCTCTTGCTAAATACCCAAACTCGGAGCATATAAATCGTGGAAAAAATAGCCATCATCGCGTTATCGTGCCTATTCCCCGATGCAAAGAATCCTGAAGAATACTGGCAAAACATCGTTAATCAAAAAGATTCGACATCCTCTGCAACCGTCGAAGAAATCGGAGTAGATCCGACAATCTTTCACAATCCAATCAAAGGTACACCAGACAAAACCTATTCCCTCAAAGGCGGTTACATCCGCAACTTCCAGTTTAATCCATCTGAATACAATCTACCATCAGAATTTGTTGATAGCTTAGATAACACCTTCAAATGGTCATTGTATGCCGCTAAACAAGCAATTGAACAAAGTGGTTATTGGGGTAATCAAAATGTTCTGGCAAAATGTGGAGTAATTTTAGGTAATTTATCATTCCCGACAAAATTATCTAATCAATTATTCTCTCCAATTTACCAGCAAGCTATTAATCCTGCTGTCAGAGAACTTTTGCAGTATGAAGACTTTAATTTAGCTGTGCCAAGTGCAACTAAAGCGTCTTTATACAATGCGATGATATCTGGTTTACCAGCATCTATCGTTGCTCAAGCTTTATCTCTATCCCAGATTAATTTATGTCTGGATGCTGCTTGTTCGTCCTCATTTTATGCGATTAAACTAGCATCTCATTACTTATGGTCACACAAAGCTGATGTTATGTTAGCTGGAGCCATCAGTTGTGCAGATTCGCTATTCGTGCGGATGTTATTTTCCGGTGTTCAAGGGTATGCAGAAAACGGCATTAGCCGCCCCTTAGATAAATCTTCTAGAGGGTTAATTCCCGCCGATGGTGTTGGGATGGTGATGCTGAAGAGATATTCTGATGCCGTCAGAGATGGCGATAATATTCTCGCTACCATCTGCGGTAATGGACTCTCAAATGATGGCAAAGGTAAGCACTTACTGAGTCCGAATCCTAAAGGACAAGTTTTAGCTTTTGAACGAGCATACAATGAGGCGAAATTTAGTCCAAAAAGCATTGATTATCTAGAGTGTCACGCTACTGGCACATTACTAGGAGATACAACCGAATTTAACTCCATAGAAACATTCTTTGGTCAAAATCAAGCCGCGCCTCTGGTAGGTTCTGCTAAGGCAAATACTGGTCACTTGTTAACTGCTGCTGGCATGGTTGGCTTGACTAAAGTGATTTTGAGTATGTCTCATGGTGTAATTCCAGCAACCATGAATGTTTCGGAACCTTTAACATCAGAAAAAGGTACAGTTTCCGCCGACAAAATTGTTAGAACAGCTACGGCATGGCCTAATAATAACGTATCAATTAAACGGGCAGCTATTAGCGCTTTTGGTTTTGGCGGTACTAATTCTCATCTGATTTTAGAACAAGGAAATACAGCAGAATCAGTTGAATCAATTCCACCTGTTCCACCTACCAAAGTCGCCATTGTCGGTATGGATGCCTTTTTTGGTAACTGCAATGGTTTAGATGCTTTTGAACGTAGCATTTATGATGGAACACAGCATTTTACTTCTCTACCGCCTCAAAGATGGCATGGTATAGAAAATCAAGAAAGTATTCTGAAAGAGTACGGTTTAGCAGACGGAAAAGCACCAGTAGGGGCATATATCAAAGATTTTGAAATCGATACTTTATCGTGCAAAATCCCACCGAATGAAATCGAGAAGTTAAATCCGCAGCAATTATTGCTCCTGAAGGTTAGCGATCGCGCCGTCAAAGATGCGAAACTACAGGAGGGTGGCAATGTCGCAGTGATTGTCGCCGCAGAGACAGAATTCTCTGTGCATCAGCTACAGCAAAGATGGAATCTATCTTGGCAAGTTAAGGATGGCTTACTCAACCAAGGAATTTCTCTACCTGCTGAACAGCTGGCGCAACTAGAAACCATTGTCAAAGATAGTATTCATCAACCAGTAGAAATCGGCGAATATGTAAGTCACATCGCCAACATCATGGCAAGTCGGATTTCGGCTTTATGGAATTTCACTGGCCCTGCATTCACTGTTAGCGCTGGCGAAAATTCCGCCCTAAAAGCGTTGGAAATTGCCCAAATGCTACTCGCTACTGGAGAAGTAGACGCGGTGGTTGTTGGTGCAGTAGATTTAGCCGGTGGTGTGGAAAATGTCTTATTCCGCAGCCAATTTGCGCCAATTAATACAGGTGTCAACACTTTGGGTTATGACCAACAAGCTAACGGCTGGACGGTTGGCGAAGGTGCGGGTGCAGTTGTCCTCAAGCGCTACGAAGCTGCTAAGGAAGACAACGAACGCATCTATGCAGTAATTGATGCCATGAGTTTCGCACAAGGTAATTCTACTTTGAGTGACACTTTGGTAAAACCTGATGCTTCAGCTATCAGCAATGTCTGCAAACAAGCTTTCGAGATGGCGGAGATTCAACCTACAGAAGTTAACTATGTGGAAGTCTTTGGTAGTGGCGTTCCCCAGGAGGATGAAGCCGAAATCACGGGTTTACTGCAAGCTTATCCGAAAGTGGGCAATGGTTTGCATTGTGCATTAGGCAGCGTTAAAGCCAATATCGGCCACACTTACACAGCATCGGGAATTGCTAGCTTAATCAAAACCTCTCTCTGTCTTTATTACAGGTATATTCCCGCCACCCCCAAATGGTCTGGTGTCAAAACACCGCAAGTATGGGAAGGTAGCCCCTTCTATGTGGCAATGGAATCAAGACCTTGGTTTGTCGATAAAGGCGGTACACGCAGAATAGCAGCAATTAATAGCATGGGTATAGATGGCAGTTACGCCCATTTAATCTTATCGGAGGAACCCAGCCAAGAGGAGCGCGACAACAGATATTTGCAACAAATGCCTTTTCATCTGTTCCCTATCGCAGTTAGCGATCGCTCCACTATACCCGATATCCTAAACCATCTCCAAAAATCCATCGAAGCTAGTTCTTCTTTATCAGCTACCGCCAGCCAAACATTCGCTACCTTTCAACAGCAATCTGATCCAAAATACGTCTTATCAATCGCAGGACGTAACACAAAAGAACTACTCAAAGAAATTGAATCTGCCCGCAAAGGTGTAAATAATGCCTTTGAAAATGGTATAGATTGGCAAACACCAATAGGTAGTTATTTCACAGCGAAACCATTGGGCAAAACTGGAGCCGTTGCTTATGTTTATCCCGCAGCAGTCAATTCTTATATTGGCATTGGTCGGACTGTTTTTCGCTTATTTCCGAAAGTCTTCGAGGATTTAAAAAGTAACAATCTCTACAACCGGGCTGCCGATGTTGAAAAGTTGGTTTATCCCAGAAGCTTACCTAAATTGACAACTAGACAATTAGAAACTCTCGAAAAGCAATTGTTAGATGATTCACTGGCAATGTTTGAAAGTGAAATCGCCTTTGCTAGATACATGACGGCAATTTTCCGAGATGATTTTAAAGTCAAGCCGCAATCTGTATTTGGGTATAGCTTGGGTGAAACTAGTATGATGGTTGCCCAAGGGGTTTGGAGTGATTTTGAGGGCGGAAGTAATACCTTAAACTCATCACCTCTATTTGGTGATAAGTTATCTGGGCCGAAAAATGCAGTGCGTGAATATTGGGGATTAACAGATTCACCAAACAACAATTTTTGGAATACCTATGTTCTCATGGCTACTCCATCTCAAGTTAGAGAATGCCTGAAACATGAAAATCATGTCTACTTAACTCAAATCAACACACCAGAAGAAGTATTAATTGCTGGTGAAGATGCAGCCTGTAAGCGAGTGATTGCAACTTTAGGTTGCAATTCTTTCCCCGCTCCCTTCGACCATGTGATACATTGTGAGGCGATGCGATCGCAGTTCGAGGAAATCAAGAAGGTAAACAGCTTACCATCACAAAATCTTCCTGGGATTGTGTTTTATTCTGCCGCCGATTATCAACCAGTTGCACTCGAAAGAGATGCGATCGCTCACAATATCGCCAAAGGATTGTGCCAAGAACTTGATTTTCCGCAATTAGTTAATCGTGTCTACGGCGATGGGGTCAAAATATTCCTAGAAGCAGGCGCAGGTAGCGTTTGTTCACGATGGATTGATAAAATTCTCGGCAACAAAGAACACATCACAGTCTCTCTAAATCGTAGGGGAATGGATGACCATGCTTCAATGGTCAAAGCATTAGCAAAACTACTCAGTCATCAGGTGAATCTGGATTTATCACCCTTGTATAGCAAAGCTCAAGAAACCGCTAATTTAAGTAAAGCAACATTGAGAACAGTTACCTTGGGTGGGAAAGCGATCGCTGCTACAATTTTGAGCGAAGAAAATCGCAAACTTGTTGAAGATTTTGCTGGGGATATTAGGAGCGATCGCTTCAAAATACAGCATCTAGATATACCTAATGTCCAAAAATCTGAAATCACAGATTCTCTTAACACTTCTAACCACATAACCCAAGAAGAAAGTCATTCCTCTAACATCTTGCCTCAGACAGAAGAAGTAAAACCGAAAAATATCATTGATAACGTTTTTGAAACGAAAGAACAATTACAATCTTCTGAGTCAAGCGCAATTAGACAGCCAATTTCTCTTTCTTCCCCACCAGTCATAACTCGAAAAATTAGTAGCATCATCAGCATGTTCGATTTAAATAAGACCCAGTATCAAAAGCTCAATGCTAATAATTCAAAGATAACTAAAGCACACACTGCCTTCTTACAAGCTAGACAAGATTACAGTCAACAAATGAGCGAAATAATTCAATTGCAACTAGCTTGTGCCCAAAACTTGCTTAACGAAGAATCTTAATATTTTACACCAATTCTCTCTAAACTTTCTCTTGCTTTGCGTCCTTTGCGTTTAAAAATTATTACGTGCATCTCCTAGAGAATTGGTATTACTCTCTTACTCTGTGCCCTCTGCGCCTCTGCGGTTCGTTAACAGAGTCAACACCCTTCAACTTTATCATCCATTGCTTGTAATCCGAGGGATAACTGCCGTGACAACCGTAGATACGGTACTAAGTAAACACGATAATGGCCTTAACTTCTCCACCTGGTTTCATAACAAAAACCAGATTTGGAAAGGTTCTTTAGAAACTGTATCTTTCGAGAAACAAACCATCAAAGATAAATTGATGGTGTTAAATAAACCCTGCTACATCGTGAAAGTTGCCGGAAAAATCGGTGTCACTAATGAGGGTTATTTATCCCCTGGTGATAATGGCACAACAGCACAAGTAGAACTGCTGACATTTGCAGCCCCAATCCGCATTCAACAATTTGGAGATCCCAATTTTCTCTCCTCTCATGGAGTAAAATATGCCTACGTTACCGGCGCAATGGCTGGCGGAATTGCTTCTGAAGAAATGGTCATTGCACTAGGAAAAGAGCAAATTTTGAGTTCCTTTGGTGCAGGTGGTTTAACTCCAGAACGTTTGGAAGCAGCCATAAATCGCATTCAAGAAGCTTTACCTCAAGGGCCTTATGCATTTAATTTAATTCACAGTCCTAACGAACCTACGATTGAACGTCGGGCTGTGGATTTATACCTCAAATATCAAGTGAGAACAGTAGAAGCATCTGCATTTCTCGACTTGACACCCAACATTGTTTATTACCGTGTTGCTGGATTGGGCTTAAATAGCAACAATCAAATTGAAATCAAAAATAAAATCATTGCCAAAATTTCTCGCAGAGAAGTTGCGACTAAATTTCTGCAACCAGCACCCGCCAGAATCCTCAAAGAACTGCTTCAACAAGGGTTAATTACTGAGTTACAAGCAACCCTAGCAGCTAAAGTTCCAATGGCTGATGATATTACCGTCGAGGCTGATTCTGGAGGACATACAGATAATCGTCCCCTAGTTTGTGTGTTACCTTCTATTATTGCCTTACGAGATGAAATTCAAGCACAATATCATTACCAAACACCTATTAGAATTGGTGTAGCAGGGGGAATTGGGACACCACAATCAGCATTAGCAGCCTTTATGATGGGTGCTGCTTATATAATGACTGGTTCCATTAATCAATCATGTGTTGAATCTGGGGCTTGTGAACATACCAAAAAGTTATTAGCCCAAGCAGAAATGGCTGATATGATAATGGCCCCAGCAGCAGATATGTTTGAAATGGGAGTGAAATTACAAGTTCTCAAACGGGGTACAATGTTCCCCATGCGAGCGCAGAAATTATTTGAACTCTATCGTGCTTATGATTCCATTGAAGAAATTCCTTTGGCAGAAAGAGAGAAATTAGAAAAACAAGTTTTTCGCAAAACTATTGCTGAAGTATGGGAAGGAACTGCGGCTTATTTATCCCAAAAGAATCCTGAGAAACTTGGAAAAGCAGTTAATAATCCTAAACTGAAAATGGCGTTGATTTTCCGTTGGTATCTAGGATTATCTTCCCGTTGGTCTAGTTCTGGCGAAAAAGGTAGAGAAGTAGATTATCAAATTTGGTGTGGCCCGGCAATGGGCGGTTTCAATGACTGGGTACGTGGTTCTTATTTGTCTGAACCAAATAATCGTGGTGTAGTTGATGTTGCTAATCAAATTATGACTGGTGCAGCCTTTTTGTATCGCGTCCAAAATTTGAAAATTCAAGGTCTACAAACTTCCGATTATTACAGTCAGTATCACCCTGTTCGTTCTACATCATTGTTGGAGATTTAAAAATGACTATAAAACAGTCTTTCACAGCAGACGATATTCAAATATTTTTGGTATCTAACTTAGCTAAGTTGCTAGGAGTAGCAACTGATGAAATAGATGTCAAAGAACATTTAGAAAACTATGGTTTGGATTCAGCCCAAGCAATGATTCTAGTAAGTAACTTAGAAAAGTTGCTCGGATTTCAACCATCTCCATTGTTGCTGTGGCATTACCCAAATATTGAAGCTCTTTCACAGCGTTTAGCTGAAGAAGTGCAAGAAGGTTCGCCGATTCAAGATACAAAGGTAGTAGCCTCTAATGCCAACGCTGCACCCTCTATTCTAGATTTAGGTGCTGAGGCTGTTCTTGACCCTACCATCCATCCCGGTGCTGCATCTAATGTGCTTGTGGGTGAACCCAAGAACATCTTTTTAACTGGAGGAACGGGCTTTTTAGGAGCTTTTATCATCCGGGAATTGCTACAGGAAACCAATGCGGATATCTATTGTTTAGTGCGTGCTGCTAATGCCGAAGAAGGCAAAAGCAAACTCCAAAAGAATCTGGAACAGTATGCAATTTGGCAGGAAGAATTTAGCTCCAGAATTATTCCTATTGTCGGCGATTTATCTTTACCATTGTTAGGTGTTGGCTCTGAACAATTTCAAACTTTAGCTACCAATATTGATACTATATATCATAGTGGTGCTTTGTTAAATTATGTTTTTCCTTACTCAGCATTGAAAGCAGCCAATGTATTAGGAACGCAAGAAGTTTTGAGATTGGCTTGTCAAGTTAAAGTCAAGCCTGTACATTACGTTTCTAGTGTGGCTGTTTTTGAATCCACTGCTTATGCTGGCAAGGTTGTCAAAGAGCAGGATGAATTCAATCATTGGGAAGGTATTTATCTTGGTTACTCACAAACTAAATGGGTAGCTGAAAAGTTAGTTAAAATTGCTCGTGACCGTGGACTTCCTGTAACTATCCATAGACCCCCACTGATTTCAGGTGATAGCAAAACAGGCATCTGTAACACACATGACTTTATCAATTTGATGACCAAGGGCTGTCTACAAATGGGATATTTCCCTGATGTAGATTATATGTTGGATATGTCTCCTGTGGACTATGTAAGTAAAGCGATCGTTTATCTATCACGGCAAAAAGAATCTGTAGGTAAGGCTTTCAATTTACAACATCCCCAACCCGCTGCTTTAAAAATGCTAGTTGAGTGGATACGCTCTTTTGGTTATTCAGTTGAAATGATTCCCTATGAAAAATGGCAATCAGAGTTAATCAATAATGTCACTTCTGCTGACAATCCTTTGTACACTCTGCGACCCTTTTTACTGGAACGCTGGTCTGATGAACAACTGACTATTCCTGATTTGTACTTACAAGCTAGAAGACCTCATATCAGCTGCCAAGATACTCTCCATGCGCTAGCAGATAGTTCTATTGTTTGTCCTCCAATTGACTCTCAATTGTTTATGACTTATACCGCCTACTTGATTCAAAGCGGTTTCTTGAATCTCGCTTAGGAATTCACAAATTGCGTAGGATGTGTTAGGAACGTAACGCACTATCCCGAATACTTTCGGTGCGTTACGGAAGCCGTAACACACCCTACAACTACAACAAAACAAGTTTATTCAGTCGATGTTTTTTAAAAGTCAGTACTGCTGAATAGTTAATATTTCAGATGCCAGCAACAACTTATATACCAACAGTGGCAATTATATTGCCCTGTTTTTTTATGCTCAATAATGTAAATTTTTAGTATTCACCTCTTGACAGAAGCAATCAAGGATAGAATGGTTAGTGTCGGGCATAAAAGTTTGATTTTACCCTCTGCCTTTTGTAAGTGATCAAAAGCCAAATGGTAGCAGTCTGAAATAACCAAGCTCCTTTAATTCCCAACTTCTTCGATGCATAAATCCTAAATTTTGGTTTGGACTGCTACATCTATCCAAGGCATCACACCAGTATTTGAAAGGGTAATAACTCAAGACATTTCTTGTCGGTTGAGATATTACGCGTACTTAATTGTAGAACGAGAACCACTGTAAATGCAACGCAGCTTCATCAAGTTGAATTCACCAATATTCTTACATGAACACAACACATCAAACTCAGAGCAAAAAAACTGCTCTTATTACTGGAGCAGCCGATGGTATTGGTTATGAATTAGCCTGTATTTTTGCTGCTCATGATTACAATCTAGTCTTAGTAGACAGAAACGGGCTAAAGCTAGTAGAAATTGCAGCTAAATTCCAAAAACAATTCGGAAATCTTGTCAAAACTATTGTTAAGGATTTATCTATATCAACTGCTCCTGAAGAAATTTTCACGGAGTTGCAACTCGCCAATATTAATGTTGATGTGCTGGTAAATAATGCTGGATTTGGTATTTATGGATTATTTCACGAAACAGACCTAGCTGCTGAATTGGAAATGCTACAGGTAAATTTGGTATGCCTCACCCATTTAACCAAGCTATTTGTAAAGCACATGGTAAAGCAAGGTGAAGGTAAAATATTAAACGTTGCCTCGGCTGCTGCGTTTCAACCAGGGCCTTTGATGGCGGTTTATTTTGCTACTAAAGCTTATATCTTATCTTTTTCTGAAGCGATCGCTAATGAATTAGAAGGTACAGGTGTCACTGTGACAGTTCTTTGTCCAGGCTCAACCGCATCTGGCTTTCACGAAAGAACCGGGATGGCTGACTCTAAGTTGCTCAAGGGTAAGCGGATGATGGATGCACGAACAGTAGCCGAAATTGGTTTTCACGGCTTAATGAAGGGCAAAACCATTGTCATTCCTGGTTTTATGAATAAACTACTGGCAAAAAGTGTCAGATTTGTACCTAGAAAGGTGGTGACAAAGATTGTGAGAAATATGCAGGAAGATAAGTAAGCAGGTTGTCATTTGTCATTGGTCATTGGTCATTTGTCCGCAATATCTCTCTTGTTTCAGCCAAGAGATGAGCTTAATCAACATCAATACTGCCAACACTTTAAGTTACAGCCAAAGTTCTCTACAGCAACAGCAGCAACATAATTGTTAGCAGGTACTAGTTCAAAAAGACTCCAGTCTTCAGTTATCTGTAACTTGGCTGGTTTCGTGGGAGTCAACGACACTTCAATTTGCTCTAACTGGGATAGTCCGTCTCCAGTTGCTTTTAAATAAGCTTCCTTACAAGTCCAGTAACGGAAAAATACCTCTTGCTGTTGGTTGGGAGATAGCGATCGCAACATTTCATATTCTCTCGGTAAAAAGAACCGTTTGGCAAGAGCTTCTAGATCAGACATCGGGCGAATATATTCTAGGTCTACACCAATTTCTCTAGTACAATTCACCGCACACAAACCCAACCCTTGGGAATGAGACAAGTTAAACGCCAGTCCACTATCGGCAAATGTATCTGCTAATACTGGTTTGCCACGCTGTTGATAATTAAACTGCACTTGTCGGGGCTGGATATCCAAATAGCGACCTAATATAGTTCGGAGAATACCACGACCAGCGATGAAACGCTGCCGATGTTCCTGAAAATAGAACCGTTCAGCACGAGCTATTTCGTCATTGGAAAGAGTCGCTGCTAATTTTTGCAGTTGTGGTTCTGGTTGGTCAAGGTCTATACGCCAGACATGAATCTCATCCAGTTGCAAAGTTAAATCTGTTGGTGCAGGTAGCCAGAGATTCATAATAATTCGTAATTCAGATTTTATTTGGATTTTTTTCTTTTTGTATTGGATAAGGTTTTGTACTCTAGTAGTTTGTTCACAATAATTATTATTGGTGGATCTAGTTTGATGCTTTAGCGCTACTATACTATGCGCCAGACCAATACGATAAGCGTAGCCATGCCTCAGGCTTATCGCTTCGGATGTTCAACGCGGGGTCACAGCTTTGGAAAACAAAGAGGATTTTGTGAGCTTTACAGTATATTCCCTTTATTTAATCAGCAGGAGAATGCTTTCTAATTTGATGGATGGCATTTCAAATATTAACTTAATCACTTAGCAAAATAACTGCGTTTGTTTTCCCTAGAATAAATCTGCCAGAGGAATTGTTAAATGTTAAGTCGGCTTGTAAACATAACTACGGTAGCTGTGAGCGCTTTCCCTGACTAACATACTAATTTATTACTCTACATATACGTGCCATTTTTATTACTTTAGATGTACGATCCTTTGCTCAAGGTTAAATCCTCTGAAAGAGAATACATTAAAACCCTTGACAGAGAATAATAAATTTTCCTTTGGCTACAACATTAGTTATCACAGTGTTACTCCAAGGAATTACGAGGAATGTCTGCAAGTGATTTGCCAGAACCTAAGCTTTGTAAAGGTCAAATCGTAAGTTTTATGGGTGGGGAAGGCATCATTAAAAACTACCGATTTGAGTCAGGTTGCTGGGAATATTTGGTGGAAATGCCTATGGGGCCAGAGCCAGAAATGGGTCGGGTTGGTTATGAAACCATGATTTGGCTATCTGAAGTAGATATCTCTTCACTAATAAATAGTTTTTCTCATAAATTGTTAAATCTGGAACAAAAAAACCTTGCTAAAGCTTGTTAAAAACATATTAGAGCTACTTTTTTATAGAACATATCGAGGATGAATGATTATTAATTTGGAGTACCTTGCTTTCTTTATGCTGCTACTGACAGCGCTGCTATTATCAATTAAGGAAATGAGCGTTGCTTTGGATGAAGTAGATGTTGAGCGTTTTACTCTCTGGACAGGTGTTGCTTCTGTCATTGCTGGTTTACCAATAATATTGTGGTAGTTTCTCAGCCAATGCCATCCTCTATATTGCAATAATTTATTTAGGACAAGTAGCAAAAACAAGCTACTCTATTCACTTTTTGGATTTCCAAACCATACGACTCCATCCGTCGAGTAGCCTAGCAACTTGAATATTTTCTCGTCAACTACCCCATTCGCTTTTTCTCTAACCATTGTAAAACCCGATTCCATGCCCACCAAGGGTCAGAATCTTGTACTTGACGCTGGCAATTTTTGCTACTCAAATAGCCAACATGACCGCCGTACTGAGTGAGTAATAAATCTATTGCGGGATTGCGATCGCAAGCTTCTTCTAATTCCGGTATGATACTTGGGTCAAAAAGTGGATCGTCCGCAGCATATAAAATCAAAGTCGGTTTCGATATTTGCGGCAGTATTTGTAAAGCACTACTTGCTTGGTAATATGCTTCCACAGAAGAAAAACCCAGTCGGTTAATTACCAGTTCATTATCAAAACCCCAGATACTGTTTGCCCGTTCAATCGCTTCTGGGTCAATACTTCCAGGATGAGCATCATGAATCCGCCACGCCAGTTTTTTTAAATTTTGGGCAATCCCTGCTTCTAAATATCTACCAAAGGGCTTTGTAACTAGGTAAGATAGCGATCGCTCCGAATCCAAACTCGGACAAATCACCATACCACCGCCAATATCGTTATCTTCTAATCCTAAATCTTCATCCTCCCTAATCACCTCGCCAGCCACCTTCACCGCCCAGAGTGCCAATTGCCCTCCTAAAGAATACCCTGTCAACCAAAATTTCCCCGGACATCCCATCGCCTTAGCAGCAGCAGCGATGCGAACAAAATCTTCCCCCTCATACAAACCATCAGAAGTTAGAGTTGGGGACAAAACGGCCGTTTTGCCGTGGGCCCGCCAATCAAATAACACAATCGCGTATCCTTGAGCGTAAGCCTTACGTCCTAGCACCCTCAAAAACCATTCCGTCTCCAACTCTCCGGTAATGCCATAAGTACCGATAATCGTGCTATGAGCATTTTCCGGGATGGCAACCAAGCCAAAAATTGGCACACCTTGGCCACCAATGAAGATTTTCTCGTGATAAGACGGTTCTGGGTCTTTAGTAGTACTTTGCCAGTTACGTTTTCCCCACAAAGCGGTGTATACAGTCATCATCACACCGTTTTGTAAAAACCAAGACGGATTGTAGGGGGGAGTATAACACATCATAGACTATAAGATTTCGTGTAATTGAGTCTTGATTTCACAGTCATTTAATCTTAATATTTATGTAAGATTTAAAAACTTTTTTAGAATCGATTCAAAAATCTTTGTATCTATCAAAGGTTGTTAATTATCCTTAATAAGTAGTAATAATTTTTTAAGAATGCCGAGGATTCTTGTCATAGACGATGACCCAGCGATTTCAGAACTAGTTGCCGTCAACTTGGAAATGGCTGGCTACGATGTTAGTCAAGCTGAAGACGGCATCAAAGGTCAGGCGCTGGCTCTCCAGCTGCAACCAGACTTGATCATGCTCGATTTAATGTTGCCCAGGGTAGATGGGTTTACCGTTTGCCAACGCCTGCGTCGTGATGAGCGCACCTCTGAGATTCCCGTGTTAATGTTGACGGCTTTGAGCCAAACTCAGGACAAGGTGGAAGGCTTTAATGCTGGCGCAGATGACTACCTCACCAAACCTTTTGAAGTTGAAGAACTGCTAGCGCGGGTGCGGGCACTTTTGCGGCGGACTGACCGGATTCCCCAAGCCGCAAAGCACAGTGAGATTCTCAACTATGGCTCACTCACCCTCGTTCCCGAAAGATTTGAGGCAATATGGTTCAATGAGACGGTGAAATTGACTCACTTGGAATTTGAGCTACTTCACTGCTTGCTGCAACGCCACGGTCAAACAGTTTCTCCTAGCGAAATCCTCAGAGAAGTTTGGGGCTACGATCCTGATGATGACATAGAAACGATTCGAGTGCATATTCGCCACTTGAGAACCAAGCTAGAACCAGATCCCCGCCACCCTCGTTATATAAAGACAGTATATGGTGCTGGATACTGTCTTGAATTACCCGGTGTACCTCCATCCAATGAAGGGGCTTCGGTAACAGTCGTTGAATGAAATGAGGCTAAATTCCCTTATCTAAGCTATCACTTAGGCAAGAACTCTCTGTAACTCTTATTCCTTACCGCTTAGTTAAGGTTATTAGTGTGATTTCGTAGTATGTAGAGATGTTGCAACACAACGTCTCTACAAGACGAATTACAAATTACGAATTATTTTAATACCTTGCAATAAACTACGACTGAGCGTGCCAGTCTTGAGCTTATTGGCGTATAGACTGTAATTCTTCAGGAGAGATTTTATCCAAATTTTTTAAAATAAAACTCATCCTTTCTTGAAACTTTAGTTATTGGCGGTGGACAAGGTGCTAGGGTAATCGGAATTGATATTTCTTAAATTGTAGTGCGATCGCGCTGTGGTGAAACAGCGCGGTTTTCTCCCACAGAACTTTTCTACTTATTCCCGCATAACAACCCAAACCGAACTAAACCGCGTTCATAACCGCGACGCATCAACCCCAGTGATAATGCCCCTTGAATGGTAGTCCAACCGGCATTGAGTAAGCCCCAAAGTGCTTGGGGAGTAAATGCCGAATCAATGACTACATTCCAAAAGGGAGCGACGGCGGTTGACCAATCGGCGGTGCGAATATTGTTTAATGGAAGTTGACGTGCGATCGCTTCATACTCTGGTAAAGAAATCACATAAGGCAAACAATACACGCGATAAATATCCTGCAAATGCTTTTCCTCATCCGCCGTCAGTGGTAACTTATCAGTCGGTCGATGACACCAAGTCACCATAATTAACTTGCCACCAGGTTTCAACACCCGGTAGCACTCCTGGAGAAACTTAGTTTTATCTGGCATGTGTTCGCCACTTTCCAGCGACCAAACCAAGTCAAAAGAATTATCAGCAAAGGGCATTGCTTGAGCATTGGCGACTTGAAACTGAGTTTTCAGACTCAAATTCGCTTCCGTTGCGCGTTCCGTTGCTCTTGCAGCTTGCACAGGACTCAAAGTAATTCCTGTAGCCCTAGCATTAAACTTTTCTGCCAGGTATAAAGAACTACCACCAATACCACAACCCACATCGAGGATATTTTCTGCTGATTGTACCCCTGCCCAATTAAGCAGTTCCTCGATTAAATCAATTTGAGCTTGACGGCGGTCTTTTTTCTGGCTGCCATCGACACCGTAGTAGCCGTGGTGCATGTGTTCGCCCCAAATCTGTTCCCACAGACCAGAGGAAGCATCGTAGAACTGCTGAATTTGCTGGTAAAGTGTTGCACTCATGAAAAAAGTAGTATTGAGACGAAGTAAAATTCAAAAAAAAACATATTTGTAGGCTACCATGTGTGTTTTTAATTAAATAAGGGTATTTTTGTTCCAAGATAAAGTAAACCAGGATTTTTCCAAGGAGGATAAATCTTGGTTTACCTTAATAAACAGTTCTTGCTCGAATTTATACCAAATAATCTTAAGTATGGCTACAGATTGAAGCACGTGCCAACCAATATTAAATCTGGCTTTCTTAATTTTGAATTTTGAATTTTGAATGAATTATGACCGTTTCTCGCACAGTTTGCCTGGGATTTTTGACTGTCATCGTTATAGGAACCATCTTGCTAATGATGCCTTTCTCAACTAGCGATGGTACATGGAACGACCCTATTGTGGCGCTGTTCACCTCGACATCCGCGGTTTGTGTTACTGGATTATCAGTGGTTGATCCTGGTACTTATTTTTCTTTTTGGGGTCAGTTGTTTATGACACTGTTGGTTCAGATTGGCGGTTTGGGCTACATGACAAGCACTACCTTTCTAATTCTGCTAATTGGACGCAAGTTTGACCTGCGACAAAAGGTAGCCATTCAACAAGCTTTAGACCGACCAGGAATGAGCGGGAGTGCCCAAGTTATCCGTTCAATTATTGCCACAACTTTAATTTTTGAAATTACCGGAATATTCTTACTTTTACCAGCTTTCGTTCCAAAATTTGGTTGGAATCAAGGACTTTGGTTGTCGATTTTTCATAGTGTTAATGCTTGGAATAATGCTGGTTTTAGTTTATTTAAAGATAACTTAATTGGTTATCAGTCCTCCTTGTTAGTAGTCTTCACCATCACCATGTTGATTATCTTTGGGGGAATTGGCTATCAGGTAATTTTGGAAATGTATTTTTGGTTGCGCGATCGCATTCTCAAAAAAAATCATAACCGAATATTCTCCCTAGATTTTAAAGTTGCCACTAGTACAACTATTATCTTATTAGTAATAGGGACAATCGCCTTTTTCTGTATAGAAATCAGAAACCCTGAAACATTTGGTTATCTAAATTTACGTGGTCAGATATTAGTAGCTTGGTTTCAATCAGTTACTCCCCGAACTGCTGGCTTTAACACCATCGATATTGGCAAAATGACTACCGCTGGTCTATTTATTACGATTGCGCTGATGTTTATTGGTGCAAGTCCAGGTGGTACAGGAGGAGGAATGAAAACAACAACCCTGAGAGTTTTAACCAGTTGCACTAAAACGATTCTCCAGGGAAAAGAAGAAGTTTTATTGTACGATCGCAAAATAGCAATATCTTTAATTTTGAAAGCTGTAGGCGTATTAGTGGGTTCAGTAGCAACTGTGATTTTAGCTACTATTTTAATTAGCCTCACAGATCCAACACTAGATTTTATCCAAATTTTGTTTGAAGTGGTATCAGCCTTTGCTACCGTGGGGCTTTCTACAGGCATTACAGCAAGTATCTCCACAGCAGCAAAGCTGATCTTAATTCTCACTATGTACATTGGACGAGTAGGTATTTTACTACTGATGTCTGCTGTACTAGGAGACCCACGTCCTACTAGAATTCACTATCCTGAAGAAAATTTGCTCGTAGGATAGTTAGGGAGAGAGAATAATTCTTGACAACTGACTAATGATTAATGACTAATGACTAAACTGATAAAATATACATTTGAAGGCAAAAAATAAAATTTTTAATTCAAGCGGTATAACTGTTTTTTGCCCTAAATACAGGGAGCTATAATAAGGATAACAACGGTGAATCTGTCATCATTAAGTTTTTTTCGCAGTTTACGTAAAGATAACCAGCAATTTGCTGTAATTGGGTTAGGTCGTTTTGGTAGATCTGTCTGTTTCACATTGCACAATTTTGGTTATCAAGTGCTGGCAACAGATATTGATGAAAAACGAGTTTCAGAAGCATTGACTGAGGGAATAGTTGGTCATGCTTTGCAACTAGACTCTACAGAACCAGCCGCACTTAAAGAAGCTGGAATTTTTGAATTTGATACTGTAATTGTAGCGATTGGCAACTACGTTCAAGAAAGTATTATAACCACCCTAAATGTGAAAGAGGCTGGTGTACCTCACGTAGTTGCTAAAGCTTCTAGTGAAGTTCACAGTAAACTGTTGCGGCGAGTAGGAGCAGATCATGTTGTTTTTCCTGAGTATGAAGCGGGTTGTGCCCTAGCGCGTACTCTTACAAAACCAGCAATTCTAGATCGGTTTGACCTCGACCCAGATAATAGTATTGTAGAGTTGATTGTGCCTGATGAATTTCACGGCAAAACCATCACTGAACTTCAACTTCGTAACCGCTACGGTTTAAATTTGTTAGCAGTAAGTCAGGATGGGAAATTTCAAATTAATCCTGATGCTAGCAAGCGTTTAGAGCGTGGTTCAGCAATGGTTGTTATTGGTTGTAATAAAGATATTAATCGTTTGCCGATTTAAAAAAGTTAGGAGTTAGGAATTAAGAGTTAGGAGTTATGTCAATACGGTTCGGATAAGCATTTTGAACTCAGAATTACCTTTGGGGAAAAGGTTAAAAGTTAAGGGTTAAAAGTTTTTTCCCCCTTTCCCTTTTCCCTTTACCCGGATTTCTCACCACATCTCTCAAAACCTTGGGCAGGGGAGCAGGGGAGCAGGGGAGCAGAGGAGAGTTCAATGTGCCAAGTTCAATCCCCTCCGCCCCTCTGCATTTCAAACTTGTGAGAAATGCGGGCTTTAACCGAACCGTATTGGGAGTTATGTCGTGTGCAACTTTTACTCAAAACTAACCTCCAGCAGAGAATAGACTTATTGCATGAATCAAAAGCCCTCACCCTAAATCCCTCTCCCAAGCTTGGGAGAGGGACTTTGAAATTCGTTTCCCTTCTACCAAAATTGAGAGAAGGGGTTGGGGGATGTAGCAAGATCCCGCAGGGTGGGCAAATTTTGCATTTTTGCAAATCGCCTTAATTTTGAGTTTTTTATTGTCCGGGACTTGTTGAAGTGGATTGTGGTTCAACTGAGACAGGTACATCGCCAGGGTTCGCGGGCATTTCTGGTTGATTTTGCGTCTGTGACTCAGGTGTTTGTACTGTAGAATCTGAACTCTGAGAAGGAGTAGCTGTTTGGCTGGCTTGAGGTTGCTGTTGCCCACTTTTCTGAGCAATTTGCTGCATTAACTGCTCAATTTTCTGGGCTTGTTCAATGTTGCCTTGTTCACGATATTCGTTGTGAGCGCGTTTCAAGACTCCACTGGCTTTTTTGAACTCGCCCTGATTATATAAAGTTACTCCCAAGTTATAGTAAGCTGAGGCACTTTTTGGATTTAGGCGAATCGCTTGCCGATAAACAGAAATAGCCTCAGGAGCTTGACCATGCATTGCTAGCAAATTTGCCATGTTGCTGTAGGCTGCGGCATTTTTAGGATCTAGCTTCAAAGCTTGGCGATAAGTAGCGATCGCAGGCTCTATTTGACCTTGTTGTTGCAAGGCGATCGCTAAGTTAAGATAAGCATTGGTATTGCTGCTATCTAAATTAATTGCTTGCTGGTATGCAGCGATCGCTTCCTCTAACTTTCCTTGTTCATACAGCAACAAACCCAGATTATACAGCGCTGCCACCCTTGTGGAATCTATCACCAAGCTCTGGCGATAAGCAGTAATTGCTGCATCTTTTTCTCCTTGTCGGTGCAACACTAACCCTAAGTTGTAATAAGCTTCGCTAGAATTGGGATTAAGTTTTATCACCTCTGTAAATTCTTGTAAAGCTTCATCCAGGCGATTTTGCTCTATCAATATATTACCTAGATAATTCCGTGCTGCCCCAAGGTTAGGATCTCGCTGCAACGCTTTCTCAAAGGCATATTCTGCACCTTGTAAGTCTTGTCGGTTATAGCGCGTGACTCCCTGCTGGAAAAAGCTAGCTGCTTCGAGATCCTGAGAAATTGCAGTTTCTGCCAGCAGCTTGCTAACTGGGAAATTAGTAATTGTCGGTGCAGCCAAAATCAAAAATGCAGAACAGCCACCGAGTGTTACCTGACAAAATAAATTTAACCAATGAGAAAATAGGTATTTTTCAGACATTAATAGCAGACCTGTACTTATTTTTAACCCCTTATAAGTCAGAGTACCCACCACGAAAGAAAAAATTCTCAATTTCCAACTTTTAACTCCTAACTCTTGTACAGACAAGGGTTAATCGCGTCTGTACTCCTAACTCCTCACTCCTGTAGCTGACGGCAAAATTAGCATGGCATCCCCGAATGAATAAAAGCGATATCCAAAAGCGATCGCTTCGTTGTATATATTCAATAATCGTTGTCTGCCAATTAGGGCACTTACCAACATCAACAAACTAGAACGCGGTAAGTGAAAATTCGTAATCAAACCATCTACTACCCGCCATTGGTAGCCGGGATAAATAAATAAGTCTGTTTTTCCGCAAAATGGTTGTAAATTACCCGATTGAGCCGCCCCTTCTAAAGCCCGTACTGCCGTTGTTCCTACAGCAATAATTCGACCGCCAGCAGCTTTCGTAGCGCGGATTTGCTCTACTGTAGTGGCGGGAACTTCAATCCATTCTTCATGCATCTGGTGGGTAGTTACGTCTTCCACTTCCACAGGGCGAAATGTGCCAACACCAACGTGTAGCGTTACAAAAGCTTGATTGATTTGGCGATCGCGCAACTTTTGTAATAATTCTGGGGTAAAGTGTAATCCTGCCGTCGGAGCTGCGATCGCTCCTGGCTGTTTAGCATAAACTGTCTGATACTGCTCATCAGCAGCTTCTGAGGTAGTGATATATGGTGGTAACGGTACTTCACCAAATACCTCTAACAGTTCCACCAAAGTCTTACCCTCTGGTACATCAAATTGCAACAAACGCCCCCCGGTGGCTGCGTCTGTTTCTAGAACCGTAGCCGTTAGCTGGGGGCTAGGGACTGGAGAAGAAGCAAGGGAGCAGGGAGAAGAATTTTCCCCTCTGCCCCCCGCACCCTGCCCCTCTGCCTCCTTTGAATGCCCAATACCCGCTTCCCTTGGTTCAAAGATAATCTTTGCTCCCCGTTTGAAGCTTTTTCCTGGCTTAACTAAAGCTAACCAACAGTTATGCTGCCGTTCTTCCAACAGCAACACCTGGATTTTCGCACCAGTGGATTTATGACCATAAAGCCGCGCTGGAATGACTCTTGTATTGTTCATAACCAACAAATCACCAGAGCGCAGCAGTACAGGCAAATCATGGAAAATATGGTGTAGAGGTGCTGTTTCGATGCCTGTAGTCGGAGAATCAACTACCAGTAACCGGGAACTATCTCTAGGAACTGCTGGGTTTTGCGCAATAAGTTCTGGAGGTAGTTCGTAGTCATAGCCAGCTACCGAGCAATCTAATTCCAAATCTTTTTCTTGTGGACGAGATGTATCTTTCAAATTGACTTGTACTTGTTTTTGGTTTATTTAGTATTTATACTCTCTTAAAAAGGTTGAGTTAAGTTTTCTCTTATAAAGGAACTTTAAGGCATCTTCGCTCAGTTTTGTCGCTAGGCTATAAGATTGTTACTATTAAGTAACACGGAAAAATTAAGATAAAAATTGGGTAAACCTCCCCATCTAAAAACGGGGGCTTTTACCCTACCGGGAACAGGCACTGATTGACGAATATAGATATGTAGGATTGGCTTTGATCCCAAGCACCAACAAACATGGAATACTTGTACTATCTGGCAAATGCCAGTCTAACCCTGAGGGTCGTTCAACACCTCCACGCTAGACCCCAGACACCAGTTTCGTTCGTCACCGTAATTCATCAAATTGATGGCTGGGTGGTTAGGATCAAACTCAAAAGTCAAGTTTCGCCCCAAGAAGATGGCGACTTTCGCGCTTTTCTAAATGAATTAGGAATTAGCTACGAACCGCCAATGAGGGTGCAAATGGCACTTTGGAGTTTGGAAGCGGGACAGTGCCCTGTGGATGTGATGCGTCGCTATCAGGTAGCGATCGTTTCTCATGGTAGCCCAGAGAGAGACGAAATTGAAGCGTTCCGGCAGCAGTTTGTCCGGGGCTTAGGTTACTGTCCAGAAACTTTGGCGTGAGACTATTTAGTTGTAACGCCACGACAAAATTATTGGTCATTGGTAATTAAGATATTTTATCTATTACCAATTAACCATTATCAATTGAAGAGTCAAAAGCTGCCAGAATGTATTCTTGCAGCTTAATCTTGTATCCAGGTACTGATGAAGTAGCTAGAGCTTCTTGATTTGCTGTAACTCCAGTCAGATTTTTTGATATCCTTTGACAGTAGACAATAGCAACATCAAATCTACAAGAATAATCTGCCTTCTCAGGGTACTGGGCTAAGAATATTCCAGCTGTACGCCAGATTTTTGCCTGCTTTTGTGGAGTGATTGCGCTTCTTCCCCCGGCATCCCAACTACCTGAACTACGGGTTTTGACTTCAACAAATGCCAATAATGAGTGCTGAGTGCTGAGTAAGGAGTCCTGAGTAAGGAGTTTTTCACCAGTTCGTCCATCATATTGAGCAATAATATCGATTTCCCCCCAACGGCTAGAAAAGCGACGATGGAGAATTATCCAACCAGTAGATTGCAACCATTGGGCTACTAGGTCTTCTCCTAATGAACCAATATCTGGATAATGAGATGGAGGAAGGTTAGCCATTGACTAAAAATATCATGAATTCTGTGAATTCTAGGTTAAGCGATGCCTGCGGCGGTCTACGCCTACGCACTACGTGTTCTACACTTGCATCATCTCGAACAAAGTTGGGGTTGAAGCGTAAAACAAACCATCGAATTTGGGTAAGCATACTCAGCTTATTCCTGTGGGGAATAATTGGCATTACCGCAACCGTGGGTTTTACTCCCACAGCTTTGGCACTCGAATATAATAAAGAAATTTTGGTTGAGGCTGATTTTTCAGGACGTGATTTAACAGACTCCAGCTTTACCAAAGCTAATCTTCGCCAGAGCAACTTCAGCCACGCTAATTTGAACGGTGTCAGTTTCTTTGCAGCAAATTTGGAGTCTGCGAATTTGGAGGGTTCTGACTTAAGAAATACCACTTTAGACTCAGCTCGTTTAGTCAGAGCAAATTTGACAAATGCACTGCTGGAGGGAGCCTTTGCTGCTAACGCCAGATTTGATGGTGCAATCATTGACGGGGCAGATTTTACTGATGTGTTGCTGCGTTCCGATGAGCAAAAAAAATTGTGCAAACTTGCTAAGGGAACTAATCCCATTACAGGACGAGATACGCGTGACACGTTGTTTTGTCCTTAGCTGACAAGGATATGGAGCATTGGGACAAGGGGAACAACCCTTGTCCCAATGCTCCCCACTCATAAAATATTAAGCACCTACCAACCATCTGCACCAATCTTTTGACAAACAATTTGCATTCCTTTGCCTGGTGAAGAATTGGCTACAAAAGGTATTTCTCCTTTCTCTTGATCTTCTTCAAGTAGCTGTCCTTCTGATCCGTAAATGGCAATACGATTCCGAAAAAGCCGTGATTCTTTGCACGAAGCATCGAACGTAGTCTCGAAGATACCATCACCATACATTCCGTAAAGCTTGTATGTAGTACCCTTAATAGTTTTTGTATCCAAAGCTACGCTGTTTCCTAATTGATCGTGCCCTACAGTGATATACCTTTGTGCATCTTCAGCGATTGCACTGCCATTGCTCAATAAAATAGCGATCGCTCCTACTATGCCGCCTAACTTAAAATACATACAGTTTCAAAATATCAGATTTCATATATTTCTACCCGCGATCAAAGCGGTTCTGGCAGGGTAAAAGCACTGAAATCAAGACAGAGCAAGGTGTTATACTAGTTAGTAACACTTTATGGGAAGCGTCAAGCACTAAATAAATAGCTGCAATACTTTTCAAAGTATGAGTGAAACACTTGCCGATATTGGCATACCGCCCCAGTTTCCCGATCACACTCAACTACCAGAGTCTGATGGTACGTTTGTAAAAAATTTTCAAGAGCATCCCCAAACCGTCATTTTGACAGACTCAATTGCTCAAGTTTTGCAACGGTTACATCCAGATGGACAGTATTGTATTGGTCAAGATTGTGGTATCTACTGGCGAGAAACTGATCGACCAGAAAAAGGAGCAATTTTTGAGTTTATTAGGAGAGCGATCGCAAATATTGTTGCTCCCACCCAAACATAAGCTGTACTATAGTAGTCCCACAAATGTAATAGTTTCTTACTGGCTATTTATATTCTACGAACCACTCACACTGATCGCATCGCCATTTTAGTGCATCTTTTTTAGGCAGATAAGATGAAATTTTAGGGACTTGCAAATATTTACCATCCATTTCGCCATAGGAAGTACGCCGCAAACTAGGAGCAAAACGTACCTGCATTGTCTCCGGGTTAATAGTAATCAGATTAAGGTCAAATAGTGTATGTATATCTGCCCGTAGGAGCAATCCATTTGAGGGGTGATTATTTTCCGTTTCATTATAAGGAATGATGTGAGCAGCTTCCAAGGCTTCTTCTGCATCATATCCAGTAATGGCACAGCGATAATTGTAGGCTTCGAGCAAACTTTGACGAAACTGAGGTTGTCCTTGCCGTCGAGCAATAGATATAGTAATTCGCTCTCTAGGTTGCTTTATACTTTTTGGATTGAAAAACCCGTCAGCCTCAATAACCGCAGTAAGCTCCTTTATCTCTGCTAATTGATTGTGGTTAATCTTTTCTGAAATCCCCTGACTGTTTTCTTTATTCGTGTCTTCAATACGGTTATTTAAAATCGGTGGGTTAGCAGCAGACTTGTTTGTAATTTCTACTTCTGTGGGGCTATCATTAACAGTTTCAGTGATTTCCTGAATATCCTCAATAATTGCATCTTTATCAGTAACATTGAAAGACTGAATCAGGTTCAGTGCCTCCTGATAATATTCTAAAAATCCGCCATTCTGATAAAGATCAGCAGCTTTTTCTAAATCCTCAATTGCTCCTAGTTTATCACCTACTTGATAGCGGGCAAGACCGCGATATTCGTATACGTTAGGATATTTATCAGCAATCTTAATCGCATAGCTGTAATCTTCAATAGCTCTTTGATAATTTCTCAATTCATTGTAAGCATTGCCTCGATTTATGTAGTAAACAGCATTATTATAATCATCATTTTGATAAAAAGAAATTTCTTTGCTGTAATCCTTAATGGCTCCCTCATAATCTCCCAGGTTATAGCGAGCATTTCCGCGATTGTTGTAGGTTGAGCAGTATCTAATCCGACTAGGATCTTTTTGAATTGCTGTGTTGTAATCCTTAATGGCTCCTTGATAATCTCCTAAATTAGCGCGTGCATAGCCAAGGTCACTGTATAACTCAGCCCAATTGTAATAACCACAAAAATTACTGGGTGTTAGCTGAATTGCCTGTTCGTAATCCTTAATAGCCCCCTCATCATCTCCCAATTCACTACGGGCTTGACCCCGTTGATAGTAAGCAGAGGGATAGTCAGGGTCAAGTTGAATTGACCTATCAGCATCTTCAAATGCTTCTTGGTAATTGCTCTGCTGATAGTGCAATTCTGCTCGTAAATAATATGCAGAAGCATAGTTTGGATCTAGCTCAATCGCCTTGTCATAATCCTCCATTGCTCCTTTGTAATCTCTGAAATTTCTGCGTTCCTGACCTCGCATACAATAAGTACTATCATCATTTGGATTTATGCGAATTGCTTGAGTATAATCCTCTATTGCTCCTTGGTAGTCCGTTAGTAAATTACGAACGCTAGCTCGTTCTTTATAAGCATTAGCATCATTTCTATTTACCTGAATTTCTCTAGTCCAATATGTCAAATCGCATTGTAATCTATTCTTATGACTCAAATCGTTTGGCAAAACTTGATTATAATCTTCCATATTTCTTTAAAAACAAAGTTTTAAGATATTATTTAAAATGGCTTTTCCAACAAAATGCAAATCTGTTGTTTTAACTTAAAAATTACATCCACATTACTAACTGGCTATGTTGTATGAGACGACCTATCTATAGGATTCCCAAAATCTAAGCAACTCTTAACAATCATGCTATGGTCATAGTCAAAAAGCTTAAACAAAGACTGATCGCAACATTGAACAGCAACTAGCTAAAAAATAGTGATGGGCTACGCCCCGCCGGAGGCGATCGCACTCCACCAAATACAATTAGGAACTAGTCTTGTACCTCAAAATTTATCTCACACTCCTAACCCACTCAGTAATCCCTTGAGCGATCGCTTTTGCCATTTTCTTCTGTTCTTCTGGGTTCACCACCTGCTCAAATTCATCAGGATTACTCATAAAACCCAATTCCAGCAATACTGATGGCGCAGCAGCGGGACGTGTCAGCGCTAGGTTGTTCCAAAACACCCCATAATAAGGTCTGTCAAGTTTTCTGACTACATAGTTCTGTAAAAATATTGCGAGGCTGTGAGCTTGAGGATGATACCAAAACGTGCCGAATCCCTTAGTTTTTTCGGCATCGCCATTATCGGGTAGAGAGTTGTGATGTATGGAAAGAGCGATCGCAGGTTCTTCTTGACTGATAATTGCCTGACGTTCTACTAGCGAAACTTCGCGATCGTCCTCCCGCGTCATCACCACCGTTGCCCCTCGCTTCACCAATTCGTCCCGCAACAACTTGGAAACTACCAAATTGACATCTTTTTCTAAATATCCAGTTGGCCCACTGGCACCAGATTCTTTACCGCCATGCCCTGGATCTAGTACAATCTTGAAATTAGCTAAAGGCTTGCGTCTTGTGTTCCCGATTTTAGGCGGATGACGCAAAGCTAAAACCAGGGTTGTACCGTCGTATCTCAGCTTATATCCCCACTGTTGAGCTTTTTTGAGGTTAAAGGTGTATTTTACTTGTCCTGGAGCTTCCTGTTGCCAGTCTAGGCGATTAATTAGGGGGTTGTCATCCAGGCGAATTATGTCTGTTTGGGCAGTGGTATTGTAGAGAGTGAGAGCGAGAGTTTGCTCACTTTGTTGTACGCTCACGGGTACGGGAACTTGCAAGGGGAAAACTATCTCTGTAGCACTAGGGAGTTGACGGTATCCGACACTGCGAATTATTGTCTGTGGCGGAACTGCACCAGGTAGAATGCGGGTTTCTTTACTATTAATCCAAGCGCCATAATCTAGGCGCAACCATTCACCTTCCCTACCTGTAACTGTTGCGCGTGTGCCTTTGGGCAATGGTGTAAGTCGAGAATGATCGGTGCTAGGGCCAGTACGAGCAACGCCTAACTCTACTGTAACCTCAGAAACTGGCAACTGTGCTCTTGAGAGGATTTCAATTTTACCAGATCCTGATTGAGTTATCGTCTTGCCATCAAGCGTCAGTTGAAATTGAGGTTTTCCCAGATCGGCGGCTGTTGCCACTGTGGTGCAACCTTGATAGTTGCCTACGCTAGACTGGGCATGAGGCTGATTTTGCCCTGTCAAAGCTGCCAAATTACTTGGTAGTTGTGCCTGTTGAGGTTGGGGCAAAAGGGCAATAGTTTGATTAGCCAGGGTTACAGAGATATTAGCGTTAGGGGGTGCGATCGCACTAAAACAAATTACTTCTCCCGGTAATCTGGCAATGTCAACTGCGGGAGTCAGGGAATCTTTAGCAAAGGCTACCCCCTGTGGTAGTACAGGGCTAGCGTTAAGCCCGATCACCTTAATTTTAAGTTCTTGATTGTGGTAACGCACAGTAAAAAGATTCTCCCCCAACTGCAAGGGGAAACTAGGCGAAAAATGACCAGCTTTGCTGCGGGTAATTGGCTTACTATTGATCAAAACCTGACCATCTGGTGGTGCAGTGCCCAGAAAGAAGATTTTTTGGGCACTTGTCTGGTAGTTTGTCTGGGGAAAAACGACTATAAGAGATGGCTCTGCCAATGCAACTGAGGAGGTGAGAATACAGCCTAATATTACTAATCCTAAGAGGTTTTTCACAGCAAATCACAGAAGATGACACCACAACAACTGTGGCACAATGACGGGATGTATTTTTAGAAGTTGTTAGAAATTCAAAATACTATGACTAAGTTTATCTTTGTTACTGGAGGCGTAGTTTCCAGTATTGGTAAGGGCATTGTAGCAGCAAGTCTAGGGCGTTTGCTCAAGTCGCGCGAATATTCGGTGTCGATTCTCAAACTCGACCCTTATATCAATATCGATCCTGGGACGATGAGTCCCTTTCAGCATGGAGAAGTATTCGTTACCCAAGATGGTGCGGAAACAGATTTGGACTTGGGACATTACGAACGCTTTACCGATACCTCGATGTCACGCTTAAATTGTGTGACTACTGGCTCGATTTACCAGGCAGTCATCAATAAAGAGCGGCGCGGAGACTACAATGGCGGTACTGTACAGGTAATTCCTCATATTACCAATGAAATTAAAGAGCGGATTCTGCGAGTTGCTAAAAGTACAAACCCTTCTGTAGTAATTACAGAAATTGGCGGGACGGTGGGAGATATTGAATCATTGCCGTTTTTGGAAGCAATTCGCCAGTTCCGTAAAGAGGTGGGACGGCAGAATGTGCTGTATATGCACGTAACGCTGGTGCCGTGGATTGCCTCGGCGGGTGAAATGAAAACTAAGCCAACACAGCATTCAGTTAAAGAACTGAGATCCATTGGTATTCAACCAGATATTTTAGTTTGTCGGAGCGATCGCCCTTTACCCAAGGGATTAAAGCAGAAATTATCGGGATTTTGCGATGTACCGGAAGAATGCGTCATTACTTCCCAAGATGCCAAAAGTATCTATGAAGTACCGCTAAATCTAGAACGGGAAGGAATGGCAGAACAAGTGCTGAACTTGCTGCAAATGGAACAACGTAAACCAGATTTGACGCAGTGGCAAACCCTGGTACAACGTTTACATAGTCCCAAGCACGAGGTAGAAATTGCGATCGTTGGTAAATATGTGCAGTTAAGTGATGCCTATTTATCTGTAGTGGAAGCGCTGAACCATGCTGCAATCTCCACTTATGGCAAACTGCGCCTACGTTGGATAAATTCAGAAAATTTGGAAACTGAACCAGCCGAAAATTATCTTAAGGGTGTCGATGGCATAGTTGTACCAGGAGGTTTCGGGGTTCGAGGAGTCGATGGCAAAATTGCCGCTATTAAATACGCCCGCGATCGCCAAATTCCCTTCTTGGGTTTATGCCTGGGAATGCAATGTTCTGTGATTGAGTGGGCCAGAAACGTAAGGGGATTAACAGGTGCTAATAGTGCCGAATTTGACCCTTACACAACCGATCCGGTAATTAATTTATTGCCAGAACAACAGGAAGTAGTGGATTTAGGGGGTACAATGCGCTTAGGATTATATCCTTGTCGTGTTCTCCCTGATACTTTAGCTTTTAAGCTTTATCAAGAAGATGTGATTTATGAACGACATCGACACCGCTATGAGTTCAACAATGCTTACCGCGATTTGCTGTTAAAGTCTGGCTATGTGATTAGTGGTACTTCTCCCGATGGACGTTTAGTTGAAATTGTGGAATTTACCAAGCACCCATTCTTTCTTGCTTGCCAATTTCATCCAGAATTTCAATCATGCCCCAGTACACCTCATCCCTTATTTAAAGGATTCATTCAAACAGCGATCGCTCTTTCTCTTTCGACATCTAGCACACCAACACCATTGGAGGTGTCATAACAATTCAAAATTCAAAATTAATTACAACATTAACTTAAGGCTTCAGTAGATTTGGATATCCAGGGTGCATCATTCGTAAATTTCGGACTTGAGGAGATGTTGTGGCGTACTGGGTGAAAATCCTTTACGAGAGGAAAGAATATGTAGTAAATTTTGAATGTGTCCATGCTTTTTGTTATGAACTGAATGGCAGAGTTACTTTTTGGCTACCCGATAGTGCCATTCCCATAGTAATTAACCCACAAAGTAACCTGGAAGACTATCAAAAAATTCTCGATTATTTAGAATGTGTGACAGGATTAGAATTAGATCATGCCCACTGGGTAAAAATAATTTACGAAAAAAATGAATATGTAATTAATCTCAACTGTATCAGTTCCTTTTGTCATGAACCGAACGGTAGGATAACTTTTTGGTTGCCAGATGGCACTATTCCCATCATCATTAACCCTGTGAGTAATTCTGAATCTTATGAAAAAGTTGTGAAATACGTTCAGAAAACAACAGGATATTCTTTGTCTTGAAATTCCTGTGTAGCAGAACAAGCTAACAAGAAACTTGAAAAACAGATTTACTGTCTTCCCAATCCTAAAAAATGGTTTGGGGAAATTTTTACTCAAATAGCCTAGCTATTGAATCATCTTTTTTGTAGAGTTATCTAAGCAGAAAATTGTAACTTTAGTGGTAAGTGCTGATTCTAAAATTGCATATAGCTCACTGCCATTCATCAAAAATTTGTTTTATCCGCTCAATTGCCGTGTCTGCTGCTTCTTCTGGAGATATGCTATTGACAACTATTCGATTGAGAGCCTTACCCCAAACATTCTCTTCTAAAACTAGGCTGTAAGCAGGGTTTTGAACAATATAAAATAGGCGAGAATCTTTAGTTAGTGTTTGAGTTGCAATGGAAAGATGAGGATCTGCTGGATTTGTCCAAAAGGGGTCTTTCCAAACAGGCTTCATTACTGGTAGATACCGTCCTCCGGTAGCTTTGAGATAGTTTCCTATTATCTCAGGTTTAATTAAATACGCGAGAAAGTCTTTGGCTACCTTCTGATTTTTAGACTCTGCAAACAAAACTATTTCATTAACCGAGACTAAGTATCGCATCGGTTTACCATTAGGTTTGTTCGGAAATTCTAGGATACCAAGCTTGTTACGATAGGTGTCAGAATCTTGGCGGACAGCAGTAGAAATCGAGAGTGAGGAGTTAGGCGTCATAATCACGCCACGATTGAGCAAGCTGCGATTATTGTCTGGATTTAACCAGTTTACTGCGTCCGGTGGTACGTAGCCCTGCTGGAAAAATTTCGCATACCACTCTAAGCTTTTAACAATACCTTGATGTACCTTGGGATCGTTGAGGAGAAGTTCACCCTTGGAGTCTAAAATTTGGACATTGTATGCCTCTAAAATTTGCTCAAACAAGTAGTAGGTATCTGTAGATCCAGTGGATAAAGGAAAGCCTAACCCGTAAATATTCTGTTTTTGCTGTGTGCGCAAATCATCCTGTACTTGTTTCCAAAACTCCCAGAAAGCATCCCACTCTTTAGGGATATTGCTTTGAGTTCGACCTACTTGCTCTAGCAAGTCTCGCCAATAAAAAATGTGAATTGTTAATTGATTAATTGGGACTGCATAGTAACTCGGTTTTTTATCAACGTTGTTATATAAACGAACTGCTTCCAGAACACCTTCAGAATAAATACTTTTAACTGGCTCAATTACATCGGAGACATCTGCCAGTTTTCCTTCCCAGGCAAGACGTGGATACAGCTCCCTCTCAGCACTGCTATTTATTACCATATCAGGCGAATTACCTGCCTGAAGTGCCCTTTGAGTCTTTTGTGGCAACTCATCGTTAGTATAGAAAGTAAGTTTAATTTTGTTACCGCTTTGCTGTTCCCAGTTACTAATAATCTTCTGGAGCGCTTCATCCTCTTCCAAAGTATAACCTTTATCTGACCAAATCTTTAGGACTTTACTGTTAATAGGAGACTCACTGACTGAGGATTGGCTAGATTTTAAGATGTTAATACAGGCAAGAATCATCAAGCTGAGTATCAATGCTAAAAGTACGTAGCGATGACTAGCTCTTATTAGCATTACGGTAAAAGTTTGCTTGACTTTTTGCTGATTCTTAAAGCCTTTAGCCTTTGGACTGGCTTTGCTTCTGAATAACATACTCATTTTTATGATTTTTGCCAGAAAAACATCTTTACTGCATCTTCTGACATTACATAGCGCTTATTCAAGTTTAAATAGTTGTTTTTCACTCACTTTTCACTATCAGTTAGAATTGCTAAGTAAGTGGGCAAGAATAAAATCAACTATATTACGTAATGTAAAATTAATTAAATTAGCTCGTAGTATAGCGGTTCTCGCTTGGGTGAGATAGAAGAACCCCTCCCCGGAAGGGATGAGAGGACTATGATGTACCTCATGTGATTAAGAAACGCTATAGCTTCAGCAATAATCTAAGCCTCTTTCCATTACGGGGAGAGGTTTGGAGAGGAGTTCCAAGTTTAACCATAATTAAAAACCTGAATAGTTTTGCCATGCCAACTTTGCTGCACCTACTATCCCAGCAAAATTGCCTAACTCCGCTGGCAATATTTGTAAACCCGCTCGTGATAAAGGCTGCACTCGCTTCTCAATTTCTGCCTTCATACCTGGTAAGAAAAACTCAAAGCTGCCACTGATACCACCACCAATCACGATCGCTTGCGGTGTGAGTACATAAATCAAACTCGTCAAACCAATTCCCAAATTAACACCATATTCTTGCCAAAAAGTCAATGCTGCGGCATCTCCTTGTTGAGCAAGAAAACCCAATTCGATCGGTTCCTTGAGAGTGCGACGGCGAATTGCAGTAGCACAGGCATATTGCTCCAAAGAGCCTCGATTGCCACTATTACAAATTGGACCATCAGGATTTAATGAAATTAAACCCAATTCCCCGGCGGCTCCTTGATGTCCAATAAATAGTTTGCCATCAAGGATAATTGCACCACCAACCCCAGTCCCTAAAGTTAGCAGAATCAGATTTTGAAAGTAGCGACCGGCTCCCAGCCAAGCTTCTCCCAAAAGAGCGCAATTAGCATCGTTAGCGATCGCAGTCGGTTTGCCAGTTTTAGCTTCTAACCAGTCTGCTAAAGGCACATCGACCCATCCAGGTAAGTTAATGGCGATTTTAGCAATGCGTCCTGCGGCATCGGATGGGCCAGGAGTACCAACACCAATGGCAACAGCTTGATTATCTGGATCGATTTGAGCGATCGCATCTACCAGCACCGCCAAGACAGCTTCCGGCGTTGTTGGTTGAGGAGATACCACAGTCAAAGATTGCAGGCAACTACCATCATCTGCAAAACGTCCCAGCTTAATTGCTGTTCCCCCAACATCAATGCCAATTACTTGAATTTTGTCATTTGTCATTTGTCACTTGTACTGAGCGTAGTCGTTGGCGCAGCCTCTCGTAGAGAAGTATTTGTCATTTGTAATTGGGTATGAGGCATTGGGCATTGGTAATTGGTGAACAGTTATCACACATTCCCTATTCCCGATCATCGAGTTCAAAATCAACAATTCGTCAGGGTTTTAAGATTTGGCACGAAAATATTCTAAATTTTCTGTCCTCTTGGGTGCGACTCGTAAATTAGCAACAGTCATAGTACGAACACTAGATTGCTCTTGCCAAGCTGTAATTGGCGCACCTCTTAAAATACCAGCAAGAGCAACGGAAAGGATAAACCCGCCAGTAGCGGCAGCAATTAACGTTAGATTATCTTTCATACAAATCTCTGTATTGTTTATTTGTCATTTGTCATTTGTCGTTTGTCCTTTGTCTAAAACTAATGACCAATGACTATTGTCGGATTCTATTTTCTCTCCGTAATCGGGGATTGACAAATTCATTTAACCCCTCACCAAGTAGTGATAACCCTACCACCATGAATGTCATCGTTAAACCAGGGAAAAGGGTAGTCCACCAAATACCAGTAGGTAGAGCTTCTAGAGCTTGTTTTAAATCATGTCCCCATTCTGCCACTTCTTCGGGAAGGCCTAGTCCCAAAAAGCCTAAACCGCCCAACACCAAAATCGCATCAGCGGCGTTGAGTGTAAATAGGACGGGTACGCTTTGAATGACGTTGAAAAACAGATAACGAGAAAGCACAACCCAAGTGGAAGCGCCCATTGCTTGAGCTGCTTCGATGAACACTTCAGTTTTCACACTCACGGTGTGGTTGCGGACAACGCGATAATATTGGGGTATGTAGGCAATGCTAATAGCGATCGCTGCATTTAATATTCCACGCCCCACCACAAACGCCAATGTTACAGACAGCAGTAGCCCCGGTAGAGTGTAGATGCTATCCATAATAAATAGCAACACTTTATCCAACTTTCCGCCGAGATAACCACTCAGCATCCCCAAAGGCACACCGATAATCATACTCAGCGCTGTTGCCAAGATCACCACCTGCAAAGCAGCTTGAGCGCCGAACACTGTGCGAGAGAACACATCATAACCCAAGCGACTAGTACCAAACCAATGTTTAGCTGAGGGTGGCTCGTGAATTGGATTAGAGAGAAAATCTTTGGGGTTTTGCAGCCATCCCCAAGCCTGCAATACGGGAGCGAAAAATGCCAGGAAGATGAAAAATAGGGTAATGGCTAACCCGATGAGCATGAGTTTTTGGGAAAGATTGAGACTTTTGCCAAACTGTAAAAATGTCGGTAGCCGCCGTTTTGTAATGGCCATAAAGCGATCGCCTGGAGCAAAGCTTGATACGCTGACCATTTTACATATTAGACAGGGGATTGCGTAAACATCCTTAAATAAAAGTCCGACTACCTGACGCTGGATACAGAGTTAGACTCGGTTAAAGGTGAAATTATGCCTAATTTTTGCCAAAGCTTTTAACTACGATTCAGAGTACTACTATATTCGCGATCATCTTTATCAACGAATCAGTCATCTTGATGATGCAGCCTTTGATTTTTTTGAACACTTTCAGTATTTTAACTGTGGTCTTGGCTGTTAATAATTAATTAATATGTAGCACAATATTTTCTATTATCTTAGTCATTGTGAAACCTCTTCTACAGACTTACTTAGAACAAGAAATCTGGATACTAGTGAGAGATAAGTGGTATTTCGCCACGATTATCGGAGTTTGGGATGATTTGTTGTGGTTTAAACATAGAACTTACAACAAAGATACAGAGGAAGATACTTTCTGGGAAATGGTTGTGAAAATCAGTGAAGTAATTGCTATTGATAAAATTAAGTCTATTATTAGTAGAAAACCAGATATGCTAATTTCACGGCTACTAGAAACTGAGCAAGATACAAGCGATCGTCATCAAGATAATGAATATTAATTAGCTCTAGGAGATAGACTCATTTTTTGCACCTGTCTCAAGATGCAAACAATGAGCAATAAAGTTGTCGGCTATGACGCAATACAGTTCAGGATGACAACAAAACCCTGATGTAGAGACGCGATTTCTCGCGTCTTCAAATACCAATTATCTACACCAATAACCTATAACCCAAGCGTATTGGGCTATAGGTTATTAGGTATTGGGAACTGCCCAATACCTACTATCTCAAAGATTACTTTCAATCAACTGGCGGTATTCGCTCTTTTGCTTCACGCCTTTGACTTCCTTCACCAGTTCCTTATTTTTGAACAACTGAACTGTTGGCGTTCCTGTCACACCAGCATTTTCAGCAATATCTCGGTCTTTGTCGATGTCAATTTCTACAAAGTGAATTTTGCTGTCAAATTCATCCACCACTTTATTTAAAATTGGCTTCAGGGTATGACAAGGGCCACAACCAGGAGAGACGTATTTAACAAGGAGTAAGCGATCGCTTTCATGGAACAATTTCCGTAAAGCATAACCACCCTGATGGCGCGTCCCATCCAAATTAAATCCAGCTTCTTCCTCAGCTTCAGTCTTTTTGGCTGGCTGATGTTCTAATTCATTATCTGCTGTTTCAGGCTGTTGATGGAATTCTTGAATCAAGCCAGTAGATGACAACCAACGTTCTGCCAACATCGCCGCCATACAGCCAGTACCCGCAGCCGTAATTGCTTGCCGAAACTCATGATCTTGTACGTCGCCAGCAGCAAAAACGCCTTCTACACTGGTTTCTACAGAACCGGGCTTAGTGACAACGTAACCTACTTCATCCAGTTCTAATTGTCCTTTAAATAGAGAGGTATTGGGACTGTGACCAACGGCGTAAAATAAACCTTTAGCGTGCAGTTGGCTCTCTTCACCAGTTTTAGTATTGCGGACTTTCACCCCTTCCATGTGACCGTTACCGAAGATATCCACGGCCTCTGTGTTCCAATGCACTTGGATTTTCGGGTTGCTCAAAACCCTGTCTTGCATAGCTTTAGAAGCCCGCATTTTATCGGTGCGTACCAACATATTTACCTTAGAGCCGTATTTTGTGAGGTAAATAGACTCTTCCGCCGCTGAGTCGCCAGCACCAATCACAGCTAATTCTGCGCCGTGAAAAATTGGTGTTGCACCATCGCAAATTGCACAAGCTGAAATACCCCGACTCCAGAATTCATGTTCGCTGGGTAAACCTAAACGCTTTGCTGTTGCACCCGTAGCAATGACGATGCTGTTGGTTTTTATTTCCCTCTCTTGCGATCGCACTGTAAATGGACGCTGACTCAAATCAACTGAGATAACATCTTCAGTATATAGTTCAGCTCCCCAGCGCTCCGCTTGCGCCTTCATCTGATCCATCAGTTCCGGCCCGGTAATTCCTTTGGGAAACCCCGGAAAATTCTCAACTTCCGTCGTTGTCATTAGTTGTCCACCAGGTAATCCCCCAGCTTGGAAACCTTCAAATACAACGGGTTTCAGGTTAGCACGTCCGGCATAAATGGCGGCTGTGTACCCTGCTGGGCCAGAACCGATAATTACTAAGTTTTCTACAGTTGGGTTAGTCATGCAAATATATGAACTCATAACGACTACGCTTAATATAGCATAACAAACTGTGATTGGCTATGCCAGATGGTAAGCGATCGCAAGTTAGAAAAATCGGGAATACAGAGACAGCGCTCATCGGTTGCCGTTTGATGTGCGAGGAGTATTTATGATAGCTATAAGAATATTTCCTGTCGTGTTATGTCTTTTACTATTACAGACTTAGAGCAGCTACAAACCGAGCATCCAGAATGGCAGATGGAGCTGGTAGAGGGGAAAATCGTAGTTATGGGGCCATCAGATTACGAGTCAGAAGAAATTGGCACTCGGTTGAGTACCTTCTTGAATATTTGGGTAATGTCACGCAAGCTAGGGCGAGTGACTGGCTCTAGCGCAGGCTTCATATTACCTAGAATAGAAGAGGACGATTCGGAAGAAAGAAACTTGCGTGCCCCTGATGTGTCTTTTGTTAAGGCTGATCGACTGAAGAAGACCAAGCGCGACTTTGTAGAGTTAGTTCCAGACTTGATGGTTGAGATTAAATCTAAAAGTGACAGAATCAAACCGCTTGAAGAGAAGATTGAGCTATTCTTGCAACTTGGCTCTACAGTCGGTATATTGATTGACCCTGACAAATTGACAGTAACGGTTTATCGACTAAACCAAACTCCAGTGGTGATGCAGAATGGCGATACGCTCACACTACCAGACTTGCTGCCAGGTTGGGAACTGGCAATATCAGAACTGTGGCCACCTGAGTTTGAATAAGGCGCTTCCACAATCGAAGTTCAGAATCTCGCCCTTGTATTGACCAAGGACTTAGTGATATTTGTGCCATTTGGGATGCAAGGATTTTAGATTGTGTAATTGTACCTCCCCAAACTTTTTTTCTGAAGGTGATAGGAAAGCGATCGCAGCTGGGTAAGTTACATCTAGAACACCCAAGCACTTCCTGCTCCAGGAAAACACTTATGAAAACCGAATTAAAAGCCAAGTTTCTCCAACACATCCTCAACAAAAAGAATGAAAATGAGGGTTTTACACTTATTGAATTACTAGTAGTAATTATCATCATCGGTATTTTGTCTGCGATCGCTCTACCTTCTTTCTTGAACCAAGCTAACAAAGCCAAGCAGTCAGAAGCTAAAACTTATACAGGTTCGATGAACCGTGCCCAGCAAGCTTTTTACTTAGAACAGAACGCATTTGCAGCTCAAGCTGACTTTGGTAAGTTAGGTCTTGGTGTTGCAACACAAACCACAAATTACATATATCAAATTGCTGGTGGTGGTAGTGGTGCTAGTTTTGTAACCAACCAAGCAAGTACAGTAGTTGCTACTGCACCCCTCAAAACTTATGTTGGTGGTGTGAGTGTAGCAACTCAAGCTGCTACTAGTGAAGCTACTACCATAGCTATTTTGTGCGAAGCCGATAAAGCAAGAGTCAACAGTGGAGCAGATGTAGCAGCAGTTACCGCTGGTTCAACCGGACCTAGTTGCCCCACCAACTTTACTCCTTTGAGATAAGTAGAAACATGATTTACTACGTGAGAATATAGTTTGGTTAAGCCACTTCATCGCAAAACTAATTCTTTATGTAGTTTGTATTTAACTAAATTACGCATTTTTCAAAGTGGGTAGATTTTTCTATCCACTTTATTTCCATAATGTGAGCCATTCAGAATATATTACCCATACATTTCCCCCAACAATCACAATGATTACTAATACATATAATTGGCAAAATCAGGCTAAAGAATACTTCATTCAAGAAAACTATCTGCAATCATCAAAATTATATGAGCAAGCAATTGCCATAGAACCAAATACTGTTTCATATTATTGGCATTTAGGATTGATATTACTATTGCAAGGACAAGAAGCAGAAGCTCAAATGACTTGGATGCTGCCAATGACAGAGGCAGATGAGGAACAGTTAGAAGTTTGGACGATTGAACTGTTTCAATTTTTGCAAATCGAAGCAGGAAGGCGCGAAAATCTGAGGCAATACTCCATAGCCTGGTTAATTCGTCAGCACATGCGGGCAATTCATCCTAGTGATATCAATAATTTACTCGAAATTTTATTGCTTTCTCTCAAACTCGAAAAATTTGAAGATATTGAGGAGTTGCGTGAGTGTGGATTAATTAAAATCTTAAATGAAAAGCAAAGTGCAAATATCAATACCGAACTATTAACACAAGTTTTACAAGAAGTTTTAAGTACTATTCCTTTACATCCAATAAATTTAGATTTAGCAGAAGCTTGTTTACCTTACTTTTCTGATATTTATCAATGCTTCGATATACTGCTTACGGCTGCTCTGAAAATTGGTCATACTTTACTACAGCCTGTATTAGCATCATCTCTTCTGAAATTACATTTACGATTGGAGCCAGAAAATGTAGAAATTTTGCGGCACCTAGCAACTTTTTATCAAGATGCTCGAAATTATTCTCAGGGGATAGAGACAGCTAAGTTATGTTATTCCTTATCAGAAGGCTTGGCTGATAAAATTTTTGCACTCCATTTGCTGTTAAGGGGTCTAATGTCAGCAGGGGGATATTGGCAAGAGATATCTACAACTTGCAAAGAATTAGAAGCTGTGTTTCAACAGTTTATTAAAGCTCAACCAATTGCTTTAGAAAAAGGAAGAATATTACGTTTACTTACGCCATCTTTTGCAATACCTCACATTAAAGATACTCCTGCTGATTTCCGAACTATTCATAATAAAGTAGCTGCAATTTTTAATAATGATCTTCAAGCTCTTGCCAAATCAGAAGGAAGAAACTACGCTCGCCAAATTGTTAATCATCCCTCTTTAACTAATAATTCAAAAAAAATAAAAATTGGTTATGTATCTTACGCTTTAAGAAATCATTCTGTTGGTTGGCTAGCTCGCTGGCTATTTCAGCATCATAATCGAGATAAATTTGATATTTATACTTATTTTGTTAACTACCAATTAGTAAACGACTATCTCCAAGAGTGGTATCTAGGTCAGGCAGGAAAAGCTCGTCAATTAGGTATGAATGGTCTAGAAATTGCTGACCAAATATATCAAGATGAAATTGATATTTTAATTGACCTTGATAGCATCACTCTAGATGTTACTAGTGAAGTGATGGCACTCAAGCCAGCACCCATTCAAGTTACTTGGCTGGGGTGGGATGCATCAGGCATACCTGCAATTGATTACTTTATCGCAGATCCTTATGTACTGCCAGATGATGCACAAAATTACTATACAGAGAAAATCTGGCGATTACCTCAAACTTACATAGCAGTAGATGGTTTTGAAGTTGGTGTACCAACTCTCCGCCGCGATGACTTGGATATTCCTATGGATGCAGTTGTATATCTCAGCGCCCAAAGAGGATATAAACGCCATCCAGAAACGACAAAGTGGCAAATGCAAATTATTAAAGAAGTACCTAACAGCTACTTTTTGATTAAGGGACTTGCTGAACAGGAAACAATTAAACGCTTCTTTTACCAAATTGCCGAAGAAGAAGGTGTAGATTGTTCTAGGTTACGATTTTTACCACAAGTTTTTTCAGAGTCAGTTCATCGTGCTAATTTAGGCATTGCTGATATTGTATTAGATACATTTCCTTACAACGGAGCGACAACAACCTTAGAAACATTGTGGATGGGTATCCCTTTAGTGACGCGAGTCGGCGAACAATTTGCGGCGCGTAATAGCTACACCATGATGGTGAATGCGGGTATCACAGAAGGTATTGCCTGGACTGATGAAGAGTATATAGAATGGGGTGTCCGTTTGGGCAAGGATGAGGCTTTACGTCAGCAGGTGGCTTTGAAGCTGAAAGCATCGCGGCAAACAGCACCCCTGTGGAATGGCAAACAGTTTACCCGTGAAATGGAGAAGGCTTACGAGCAGATGTGGCAGAACTATAGCGGTTCTCAATCGCATGGAATACAGACCTAACCCCCAGCCCCTTCCCTACAAGGGAAGGGGAGTAAAATTCAAATGCCTCTCTCCTTTTAAAAGAGAGGTTAGAGTGTATTGCATCCAAATGAAAAGCGATATATGATTTACCACTACACAAGCAAAGTCCACCTCCGTGGACTAAGGAAAAAGTAAGGTTTTTAACCCGCGTAGGTGAATTTTGCCCTATAGCGATATCACAGTTTCAGCAGATTGGCCCAACGTATGACGAGGGCGAAGATGCAAGGTGATTTCCGTATCGAGTCGCTTGAGGAAAATGAGGAGTTTGCCTTCGCTGAACCGTTGAAACTCTCCTTTCATCAAATGAGATACTTCTGGTTGGGGAATGCCAAGAAGTTCGCTAATTTCACGCTGTTTCAAATTGCGTTGAGAGAGGAGGCGGAGTACTTCAATCCCTATCTTGCCCCGCGTAAAAAGTTCTGAAGCATTCGACAAACCGAGGTCAGCGAATACGTTGCCACTGCTTTCTTCAAAAACGGGTTCCTGTGTCATTATTGTTTTTCCCTGGTCACTGCATCCTTATAGCGTTGTTTAATCAGGTCAACATCAGCCTGTGGGGTTTTAATACCCTGCTTTGATTCTTTTGAAAAGCGTGCAGGACATAGATTTTCTCTCCAATCTTTACTGCATAGACTGCCCTGTAAGTATCAGTATCGTAGCGTTTGATAATTTCATACACGCCACTTCCAACCCCTTTAAAAGGCTTGGCATCCATTGGTGTTTCTCCTGCTTGCACCAATTGGAGCGCATAGCCTACTGATGCACGTACTTCTTCAGGAAATGAACGGATATTTTTGAGAGAGTCTCCCATCCAAACCAGAGGTCGTAAAGGAATTTCTATAATATCCTCGTCATCATCCATTTTATATGAAATTTACTATAAAACAAGTCAGACCACAGCATGAAATGTCCCCCACGCAACCTCCGAGGTAAGTTGGGAGGGGCAAGATTGGGTAAATTAAAAATTTAAACGCTAAAGTGCTTACTACAAACTTAAGCTATCTACATCGCAGGATGGAAGAGCTTCTGCTTTGGCTTGTGCGATCGCCTGTTGATTGTCTGTTGCTAAAGTAATTCGAGTATGAATTTTGGGCAAAAGAGTTTTCCATTGTGTATCACTTATCTTCCCTAGCAAAGAAATTTCTGGCCCTTCAGTTATATCTACATCATCTTCCATGAGCAAATTCATGGTCAAAGACGATAAAAGCATATCGGCTTCTTCTTCAGAAATGTTGTGAGTATCTATCAGGAGAGTTAAGCTACTTTTATCTGGGTGAGTAGTGAGAGTAGAAATGACACTTGCTAAATCTTGATACAGTAGGTCTTCTGGCTGTAACCAATCTGGAAAAATAATTAGGTTACTATCTCCTAAGCGGAAATTTTGACTCAGAGTATCTGCAAGATATTTACTAAATAGTTCTTGAAAGAGACTGCCTATTTTAGCTGAGTAAGAGCGACTATCTAGAAAACTAGGATTAGCTTGCATTTTTTCCTTGATTTCGGCGCTCTTTTGTTGGCGGAATTCAGGGTTATTGCCGAGTGCGATCGCTAACTGTATATAAGACTCTTCACTATCTGCAACTAAACCAGGTACATCGAGTGTTTGAACCATTGCAGCCCCCATTGCAGAGCGAAAGCTAGTTCCCCGCCTAGCAATTACTGGTAAATTAACCTGTAGTGGTTCTATCAAAGAAGTTGTTCCAGCAAATGGAAAAGAGTCTAAATAAATATCGGCAATTTTGAAGTATTCTTTAACTTCTTGGCGGTTTGGTACTGGCTGAGGATCTAAGACTATTAGTTGGTCTGCTGGTATTCCATGCTTTGAAAATACTTTATTTAAGTGATTTACAAAAGCTTTCTTAGGATAACTATTTGACCAATTTGGTCCAAATGGCAAAAGTACTAAAACGGAGTTTGGAACTCCAGAAATTATTTTTGCCCAAATATCAATTAGTTCCGGGATGATTTTAAAGAAGTTAGCACCAGAGATAAAAATAACTGTTTCTTCGGATATACCCAAACTTTCTCGATCGACTTTGACAGTTACATTTTCTTCCTCATTACCATAACTAAAGCAATGAGCAGACCCTTCAAGTTTCACCAACTTTTCTTGATATTGCTGTTCTGCCGTTGGCGATGGATCGGTTAGCGTACCAGAAATGTAATAATCTATATGCCGCATTCCTGTTGTTACCACAGATCCGCCACTTGTAATTTGTATTCTGGCTAAACGATGCATTGATAAAAAGCAAATTTGATTTGTTACTGCCGTCACATTGGTAGCAATAAATAATATATCGAGATCATCAGCACGAATAATATTTACCTGTTCTACTAAATCTTGTGGCAGTAGTTTAAAGGAGTTAGCACAGCTTTGGCAATATTGCTCTAGTTGATGACCAGTTTGATTAAGAGAGTACAAAATTACTTCAAAATCTCTACTGATATACTCATAAATCGGCAGGTAAGCAAATGTTTCAGAACCAGGTAGAAAATGTGCAGCCAGGACACCCAAGCGTATTTTTTTCCTACTTGTAGGTCTATCAGCAAACTCGTAATCTACCTGATATCCCTTCAAATTCAGTAAAAACTCTATAATCTCTCCACGTATAACATAGATATCTTTAAGATTATGCTCATTAAAATATAGGGGTATAAAATTAGCAATGGAAGTAAAGTTATTAATTATTTCATCCCACAAGGAAGAATCAGGATTTTTTAGTATTGATGTGTGTAAGTAATTAATCCATCCCTGCATATAGTAATAGTAATTATCTGCATCACCCGGCTCTTGAAAGTTAACGGGGGATGAAAATAGGAATTGCAAATAGTCTTTAAGTAACCAACGAGGTATGCGAGAGAGGTCATGCTTTAATGGTAACTGATCAGCACGGCGATACAGCATAGCTGCTAGTAAATACTGAATTGCTTTTGGCTGCTCAAAACCTTGAGATATATTTTTAACTATATCATTAGCAAAAATTTCTTCCTCATCAGTTAGGCTTTCATATTTAATGCCACTATTCAGTAACATCTGATATGTTTTACCTAGCAGACTTACGTACTTATCTTTTATTTGTTCCTCTGAAATATTTAACCATTCTTCTGCTATTTGTTTTCGTAATTGACATAATTCAATATTCTGGCCACTCAAAGCTGCATATCTATAAAGAGCTTGTTGTCTTGTTGCTTGAGGATACCGTGTATCACTATAAATTCTCTGAAATAATTTTTGGTAATCTAATAAAATAGTATCTTTTAAAGCAACGTTTCGACGAGTTTGTTGTTGTGGATGTATTCTAAAATGAGATAAAATTTTGTCAACAAAACCAACTTTGTATTGGCTCATAATTCTGAGCCACATTTCCAAATCTACAAGTTGACAAAATTCAGAATTAAATAATCCTACTTTTTCAAAAACATCTTTTCTAACCATGACTGTGCTTGGCTCTCCAATTTTATTGATTGGATTGTCAAGTATATGTGGATCTAGCAAAAGTTGCTGTCCTGATTGAATTGTTTTTAATCTTGACCAAGCTTTATGTATATCTTTAGCTTCGTGATGCATTAAAAAGTTTGAATCATAACCGATATGACCAATATTAGTGAAGAGTGTTCGCGGCGAAAAAACCAAACCTATCTCTTCATCTTGTTCAGCCAAATTCACCATCTCTTCAATAGCAGTTGGCTCTAATAAATCATCTTGAAATAAAAACTTTATATATTTACCTTTAGCTTGAGAAATACAAAAGTTCCAATTTTGAGCTAGTCCATATTGGCTATGTTCAAAAATTGAGAATTCAAAAGATGCTTCTTGTTTGAATGAATTAGCAATACTAACAGTATCGTCACAAGAATTATCATCAGATATGATAATTTCTACATTTTGATAAGTTTGTTTTAAAACACTATTAATAGCTTCTATAATAAAATTTTCACCATTATAAGTAGGAATACAGATACTAACTAAGTGTTTTGAATCATGCTGTATTCGTTTATGTTTTGGTTTTATTTGAGTATTCTCTTGAGACTGACTACTTATAAATACATCTTTAACGTGTAAGATATTCTTGTTTTTAGGCGATATTGTATCCAATTCCAAACTGTCCGAAAATATGCTAGTCATATCATTTATAAAACGACGAACAGATTCTTTACCATATTTAATCTGGATTTCTTGTTGACATCGTACTTTTTCCAATGTATTTCTTGCATATTCTACTTCTTCAAATCCATAGGCAATTCCTTTAAGTTCACATTGTCCAGATTGTTCTAAAATTACTGAAGTAGATAAACTTTTAAACCATTCCTCTTTTGTGGTCCCTGTAATCGGCACTATGATAGGAATACATCCACATAAAGCTGCCATTACGCAAATATATGAATATGGATCATAAGAAATAAGATATTCTTTTCTATTAAATATTTCGATCAGAATTTCTTGAGATAAATTATCATCCAAAAAGAGGGAATTAGATGGATGAATGTATTTTAATGGCTTGTGAAATTTATGGCCTTTTCTTATAATATGACAATATCCATCTCTTGATTTCCCATGATTTTTTAATGCTGGACTTGTGTATAAAGGAGAAAGAAGATTGTAATGTCTTACATCTTTTTGAGGATTATATGTACAATAATGATAAACAAAATCGTCTTTTCCCCATGTAGTATATATATCAGAAGGACAATGAATACCAAGTTCGCAAAGAATCCATCTAACTACATACTTTGCGTTTAAAGGATTACCAAGTATAATTTCTGGATATACAACAATTGTATTTTCATTAAGATCAGCTTCTGTTGCATAATTCTCAAATATACTATTAGGTAGTTTTAGCCCATTCATGTCAAATATTTTACATGGTAAACCAGCTTCATCAATAATTTTAGCAAGATTGTAAAGAGCAATAGCTCCACCAATATGAGCTTGGAACGGTAGAGAAAATATCACAAAGTTGAACTGAGATTTTTTAGTATTCTGATTCATGATATTAGTTTTTATAGATTTACTTACGGAAAAATGTTTTTAGCTTCTATGATAGCAATCCTAATAATTTGAGCTATTATCCGAATTTGCTCTTTATTACTTGAATTTCCTGTAGGCAAAAGTAAAACTTTATCAGATAATCTTTCAGTTTCAGATAATAGCAATCTTGCATAGGGGAAATATGAATTATAAGGTTCCATACGATGACAACCAGGATAAAAATAGCGTCGAGCTATCACATTCTCGGCATGAAGAATTTCAAGCAATTTATCTCTGCTTATTTGAGTTTCAGATTCTTCAATCTCTAAAACGATATATTGATAGTTACATTTTTCATTTTCATTATAATTCAATAAATAAATACCTGGAATATCAGCAAGCTCTTGTTGATACCATTTGTAGTTACGATAGTTAATTTCAATAAAGTCATCAATACTTTCTAAAGAAGTTAATCCCATTGCTGCTGATACTTCAGTCATCTTACCATTTGTACCAATATAGATAACTTTATCCATACCAGCAAAACCAAAATTTGTCATCAAGCGAATTTTTTCTGCTAGTTCATCACTGTTTGTAACAATTGCTCCACCCTCAAATGTGTTCAAAAACTTAGTAGCATGGAAGCTAAAAACTTCGGCATCTCCAAAGCTGCCAATCATACGTCCTTGATGTGAACAGCCGAAAGCATGAGCTGCATCAAACATTAATTTTAAATTATAAGTATGAGCAATTTCACTTAAAGCTTCTACATTGCAAGAACGACCCCACAAATGAACACCAAGAATACCAGTAGTGCGCGGAGTGATACTTTGAACTATTTTGTTTGGATCTATATTATGGGTGTGAGGATCAATATCACAAAAAACAGGTGTAATTTCTTGCCATTGTAGCGCGTGTGGAGTAGCAATAAAGGTGAAAGAAGGAACAATAACTTCACCTTTTAACCCAACGGCGCGAATGGCTATTTCTAATGCCACTGTTGCATTACAAGTAGCAATACAATGCTTTACTCCAACAAAGTCAGCAATGCACTGCTCAAATTCCTGTACATAGATACCATTATTAGTTAGCCATTTTCTATCTAATATGTCATTGATACGCTCCAATAAGTGTTCACGGTTTCCAATATTAGGACGACCAACATATAATTTTTCAGGAAATGCTGGTGTACCACGAACAATAGCTAAATCGCTGAAATTTTGTTTAACTTGATTCATTTTCTTTTATTCAGTTAATTTTGATACTATTACAGGATGGCGATCTGGCATTAACTTACACTTTAATGTTTCAGATTGACTCAGTTTTAATAAGTAAATACTCATTATTCAACTTACCATCTCTCCAAAAATATCATAGTCAAAATAGCAGTTCTCCTAGTTGTTATATTACCCAAAACTTTCCAAAAACTCTCATTTCAAAATTGATTTATTTTATTATTTGACACATTTATACTAAACTGATATACATTTAATTTTTCACTCTAAAAGACTCATATCAATGCTTTCTTTAGGGTGAAAAAACTACAATTTAGATGCACTACAGCTTATCTATTTATTTTGCTGTTAAATTACTAAAATGCAGATATATAAGATTCCGATTTTATTTTTGAAAATATCCTGAGACTGAAAAGCCAGTTTTTTATAAGTATTTTATCTTGGCTTTTTCGTACCTGTTATGCTAAAAATTTCTGCAAATAAATTTGAACCCCTTATTGGGCAATAATAACAGGCATTATGATTACCATTTGAGTATTAGTACTGAAATTGAGGTTATAATCGCCTGTAAGCCTTGATTTTAAGGGAAAATTTTGGGGTTTAATTAAAATTTCAGCATAACACCTACTAAAGAACCTTTATATTTAATCTTGTTCAAAAATCATACAGTAGTTCTATAGCAATATTTGCAATTGTTAAAGTAAGATTTTATACTGTATTTTTATTATCTTTATTGTAGTTCTTTCTAAGAATCGCCATCACAAAAGTGTTATGGTAGCTGCCATTTTTATAAACTGCCTCTTCCAACTTTCCTTCTACAAAAAAACCAACTTTTTCATACATTCTAATAGCTCTAGTATTTTGCTCAAGAACATAGAGATAAATACGGTTAAGGTTCAAGTCAATAAAAGCGTGCTTAATAACTTCTCGGCATACTGCTTCTCCAATACCTCTAGACCAGTAATTCTTATTACTGATAACAATTGAAAATTCCGCAGAATGATTAATCGATTGAATATTTGTTAAATAAACATTGCCAATAATATGATTATTGTCTGATTCAATAATAGAAAGTCTAACGTTTTTGTCTCTATTATTAAGATAGTTTTGATACCAACTTTCATCTATCTCTTCAGAAATATAAAGAAAATTACACCCAAGCAAGCTGATAATATCATAATCGTTTCTCCATGCATTAATTATTTTTAGATCATTTTTAGAAATCTCTCTTAATGTGAACATTCTTAGTTCCTTAATAGTTCTTTTATTGATTTAATCACATAATCTAGATCATCAATCTTATATCTATGATCTATTGGAAGTGCAAGTAATTTCTGGGTTAAATCTTGTTCAAAATTAAATCCTTCTAATCCTCTGTGTATTGTATCTTTCCATAATATTGGAATAAAAATATTTTGATCATATAATAGGTTTTTATCTATTCGATTTTTGACGTAAAGAGGATAATAGTAAGGAATAGCATTAGTTGTTAAAGGCAAATTAAATTGATTAATTTCTTTAAAGAATGAATGATAATAATTGAAGTGATATCGACGCTTTTGAGCAACATTTAGATAATCAATATTAGCAAGTAAATATTCAGAAATCAGTGATATCTTTTTAATTTTATCATCCAAGCCTTTCTCATAGTCTATAAATTCTTGATATGCTTGTTTTTGCTTACCCAATAAACGATTTAATAAATGATTACAACTCAAATCAGTATTCCTTTCATAGTCAATAGGAATATCATAAGGAGTATAAAGATATGCCCCATCTGGCACACCAAAAAACTTTCTTGCCGAATTAAAAGACCAAGTTTTACTATTTTCTCTATCAAAGAATGCTTGAGTATTATCAATGATAATTTGATCATTATACCGATTAATTAAGGCTTCAATAAATTTGCCCTTTAGTCCAAAATAATTGATATAAATCAAATACTCGTTTTTTTTTAATTTCACATCTTCAGTCGGTTCTAAATTTATATTAATTGAGTAAAAGCTATAGGGAGTTTGATTTGTTTGAATCGGCTTCAACAATGCATTACAGGTGAAAAAAGGTATCCATATTCTCTGGGCTTGAATATTTTTAAGAATAAGATTTAGGCAAGCTCTTCCATTACTAAGAGCAATTGCATTAGAATGATAGCTGCAATCCTTATTTTGGATTTCTAACTCAAAAAAACCTCCAATTGGTTTTACTCTAGACTTCATCTCAATCTTTAAAACCTCATATAAGTTTATATTTATCTGAATAGGTATGAGTCTTATGCTTGCTATCTATTCAATTAAATATATATTTAATAACTTGTTTTTCCTATTTATAATAAAAAATCTAAATATTTTTGCGTTCATATTAAATCATATTCATTTAACATTTTTTGAATTTCTTCTTTGTTATTAAACATTAGAACATCAATGATTGAAAGACATGGAACAAACTGATTACCAAATTGATTATATTCAATAAATCTTGGTTTAAGAAATGACAATTTGATATTATTTTTTTTAAAAACCTCTCTTGAATACAATTTCTCTCCTCCAATTGAATTTATATAATGGTCAGACCCTAAACACTTGTTTATACTGATAACCCTTTCTTCTCCTTTCAAGGTATTGTCTTTATTAAGTTGCGAGGAAAAATAAACTTGTGTACCCATATCTAAATAATCACAAATGAGTTTTAGGCTATATGTTATCATTTGTGAGATATTCATTTCATCTACAGATAAAATACGATCTAATAGTTTTTTAATGTTTGAGTAATAAGGCGCTTTTTTATAAGACAACTCCACTATATTTAATAACTTTTTTCTTTCTTGATAAAAATTTTCTGCAAAAAACCTCTGATTGATATTCAAGAAAGTAGAATCATTTTTTATGCTCAATGTAAATAGGTAAGCTTCTCTATTTAATAAAATTCGATTTCTGTTGATCCAGCCTCCTTTTATGTACTGTACATCATCATAAATTACAAATTTGTCTGCTATATTTATAAGCTGAAAATAACCTAGATACGGAAATAAGTACGGCTGCATTATAGTAATTTTCATAAATAGACCTTCGTTTAGACTAGTGAAGCATAAAAAATAGACCTTGCTGATAAAATATGTAACCTATTAGATACGACCTTTTTCGCAAACCATAAAAATACTAGCGCAGAGATCAGGGTATTGCATTCCTAATTTGTAACAAGCTTCGAGATATGAGTCTGAAATTATGTCAGTACTTAATAATTTGTCAAATTGAAAGTTAGCTAATGCTTTGAAAAATATACCGCCTCGATGAACAATATTAAGACCAGCATCAATAGTATCTTTTTCTAAGCTATCAAAAGCGTAAGTTTTTCGATGTCCATGAGCAAACTCTGCTTCAGTAACTGCCGTATTGTGAGAAATAAGACCCATCTTAACGGCAATTTGCCGAGATGGAGCATTCGCATTGGGGACAGCTAAGAAAAGTAGTCCTTGGTCTGATAACCATGAATTAATTTTACGTAGAATGAAGACCGGATCATCTAAATGTTCAAGCGTATGAATTAGAAAAATAGTATCGTACTTGTCTTGTAATTCTACTGTTTCAAAGACTGAGTTAATAAATTTAACCCTATATCCCACACGATTTTTTACATATTCTACTAACGTGTCAGCAGCCTCAACAACGGTGATATCTGTAAAGTGATCGATTAGCATCTCAGTAAATTCTCCTTTAAAGCAACCTAACTCTAATGCCTTGCCTGATGACAAAAATGGTAGAAAAGAACGCAGCATATAGCGTCTTAGGAGTTTGTCAAAGTTATACTCATACTTTTTGTCGGGGTCATTAGTATTAAAGGTTGAAGATTCTTTGTTATAATCTCTCATAGTAAGTCTCTCTTTATATGGGTTATCATGTATTAATCAATTAACCTTGTCCTGGCTTGTAAAATCTCTTTTCCGGGGGTTGATACCATTCTTCCAAATTTGTTGGGACTAGGGCATTATATCCAAGTATCTGCTTCATTTCTTCCGATAAATGGGTTGCATAGTCATATCCAAAATATCGAGGTAAATCTAACTGTTGTTTGACAAAAGGCTTAGTAAAACACAGTGTAAGTGCGCGTCTGGGGCTATCCGTCTGATTGGTTCCTGCCGCGTGCCAAAGGTTCGCATCAAAAAGAACGATACTACCACTTTTTCCAACAGCCCGACTGGAATTTTCGTAGAATGATTTTTCCGATGGACGGTCAGCTAAATAATGTCCTCCATTCATAAAATATGTTGCACCATTTTCTAGTGTGAAATCATCTAGCATGACAATCATCTGAAGCATCAATTTTAGGTTTCTTGTAAAACTGCGAACATCTCGATGAATATTTAAAAGATAAGAAGGACGATCCTTAAGATTATTTACACCACCGAAAATATTCAAAATGTAATTGCCATTAAAGTAATGTGTTATGGTTTTTTTCAAATACATTCTTTCTAAAAATTCCATAAAGCTGTCACCCAATCCCAAGAGGTGATTAATCGTCCCATCAGTATTTTGTGCTACACCATTCTTGATTTGAATCTGACGAGCTATTGCATTTGCTTTCTCGAGGTCTAGCCTTAACCTTTCAACTAATTGCTCATCAACAATATTCTCAAATAATACCCATCCTTGCTTTTCAAGCTCTTTTCTTACTAATAGAGATGAAGAAAGATAAGTTTCATTATTAGCATACTCATTTGGAGAGTGGGAAGACATATCATACTACCTCTAGAGGTTAACCAATGCACCCCGTTTTTACTGAGCCGAGACACCCTCAGCCTCTTGCTTCTTAATCTTCTCTAATACAACTTTGTAATCTTGCCGTTCGGGGTGCAACTTTAATAGCTTCTCTAAAGGTTCCATTGCACCTTTAGCATCCTTTAATTGCAACCGCAGCAAAGACAGTTTTTCTAAAGCAAGTTGGTTTTCTGGTTCCCGTTGTAAAACCAACTCGTACCCGCGCGCCTGTTGCTGTAATCTTGACTCAGGAGAAGCAGACGCAGTTGCTGGCTTAGGTTGAGTAGCCTGTTGGATTGCCGGAATAACTGCAAATGCCGTAGAACCAAAAAACGAGAACATCGACACTATCGTGACAATCTTTTGTCGCCGCTGAATCTGTTTTTTGCGGGTAATTAGGTATTCTTCGTCTGAACCAGCCATGCCTGACATACTTGCTGCGGTAAATACTTAGGTATCAGCAAGCCTCCCGTTCTGAGGATACCCATCTGTTCAACAGAAACTAACATCTTCGCTAAAAATTTTTCACACAAACTTCAAATACTGACTATGAAGACAAGGGAATTTTATGCTAAACCCATGCTGCACCGACAATTTTGCCATGCGATTGCTCCTATACCTCAAAGCAAAACCCTACCCTGCGCCCTAACAGGTCTTATTTTTTGAGCAAAATATTAAAATTATATAAAGATTTGCAATTATTTCGCCTAAAGCCAGATGTTTGCGATAATCTAAATAACATTTAAATTAACAGAAAGAGTAGACATTTCTACTCAATCGCAAATTTCCCTGTCAGTCAAAAACTTTCAAACTAGCTCTTCTTCTATAGCTACTGCAACAAGCAAGCATATTTTTCCTAATTTAAACAAACAGAATTTTTCCAGTAGTCCTCAGTCACGCTACTTCGTGGAACTTCCTTGAGGAGTAATTATTCTGGTTAGCGTCCACAATACATATCTTACGAAAGGTAGTGTTGCACTCTTGCAGAAAAAAGGTAGAGGTAAAGGGGAAAAACAAAAGGGGCAAAGTTTAAAGGAAAAAGGGGAAAGATAAACATTCCTTACTTCTTCTCCCAAAACTTTTGTCTGGCTTCTGCAAAAAGTTTAAGGATCGCCTGGTAAAATTGGGATTTTCTGGTGGTAATTACCGTACAAAACCGAATTTATCAGTAACTTAGTAGAGTTTATTATGGTATAGTTAAAAAGTTAAGACTAGCTTTACCAAATTAAACCACTCTACGGGCCAGCAACAATTGCAGAATGGAAAGCAGTTTTAATTAAGCATTTACCCACAAAATCAGAATTCAATCGAGGTTATGACTCAGCAAGTGATTCACCCAATGGTGAAATTGCAGCGCAATGTGCAATCACTCATAGAATCGAATATTATCAAGCCAAGCGATAGCATCTGGAAAATCGCTCTGCTCTATGGTAATGAATGGCAGCACTGGAAACAAGAACTGCTTGACTTTGGCTTTAGTATGCAAGACCCAGTTAGTGAATTGCTAGCTGTAGAAACTTGGGATGAAGAGTAGGGAATAGGGAATAGGGGATAGAAATTTTTAAAATTCCCCACTCCCTTGACGGGATTAATCGCGTCTCTCGACACTCCCGACTCTCTAAATTTTACAGACAGCTAAAGCCGCAGCTAATTCCTTTGCAGTTTGATAGCGATCGCGTGGCAATGGTTCTGTAACGCGATCGATAACATCTCTTAATTGGGAACTAATGGTGGGAACTTTTGCCACATCAAACCTGAAGTTTCGCCCTCGTTGGCGGTAATACTTGAACGGGTTTTCGCCTGTGAGCAGAAAAATCAGCGTTGGGCCAATTGCGTACAAATCAGATTGAGTTAAAGGTTGTCCTCGTTCTTGTTCAGGAGCGCAGTAACCTTCTGCACCAATTCGAGTACCAGGCGCTGTGCCAATTTCTTTAACTGCGCCAAAATCTAGCACCACTATACGATTTCCTGAACTTCGCACCATTAAATTGGCGGGTTTGATATCGCGGTGAATCAGTGGAGGCTCTTGGCTATGAAGATACTCTAAAATATCACAGGTTTGGATCATCCAAGCGATCGCTTGGTTTGGTGTTACTGGGCCAGTGGTATAGACACGTTTCTCCAAATCTTGTCCGTGGATTAGTTCCATTGCCAAGTATTTTTTTCCGCCTTCTACAAAGAAATCATAATACTTAGGAATTCCAGGATGGTTAAGGGATTTGAGAGTGTGCGCCTCTCGCTCAAATAACTCTTGAGCTTTGACAATTTTTAGCATATCAGCATTCATTTGCTTCAACACCAGCAGTTGTGGCACACCCGCAATCAGACCAGCCTCATCCCAAGCCAGATAGGTAGTACCCATACCTCCTTGTCCGAGAGTTCGCAACACCTGATAATGGCGAATTCTCTGTTGGACTGAGAGAGGTTGACCACAGTGGATGCAAAATAGATTGTTTGGGGAATTGCCTTCGTGCGTACAAGTGGAGAATGAATTTGCCGGTTTTTTTGCCGAGTAAAGTGTCTCGGCCGCGTTTTCTTCTCTGCCTTGTTGTTGCGATCGCAAACCAGTTTCCAGTACTGTTACCTCTTGAATTTGGAATTGCAGTATTGGACCTCCCTGTGCCAATTGCAAAAGGGAATTATCTGGTAACGGACTCTGAAGTACAAGGATACCGTTGAGAAAAGTCCCATTTGTACCTTGACTAATCAGCTGCCAAGCATCGCCATTGCTAGCGTCACCGACTTTTCTTAGTTCTAGATGATGCCGCGAAACTAAACTATCAGTTAAAACAACGTGATTATCTGCCGCTCGACCAATCCGAATTATGGAGGAGTTCTCAAAGCACCACTGCTGGAGGGGCGTTTTCTGTTGCGGTTCTAACAGGGTCAGACTAACCACAATACAACCTACAAGGTAAATGGATTAGGCATTAAGGAGTGCTGAGTGCTGAGTGCTGAGTGCTGAGTTAGGAGTTAGGAGTTTTGTTTATCTCCTTGTCCCCTCATCTCCCTCTCATCTTCCCATGCCCCATTCCCTATGCCCATTTATGATTAACTTTCCAGATTTGGGCGTACTTTTGCCCGAATAAGTATACCAGTAATATTGTCGTGACCGTTGTGTTGATTTGCCAAATCAATTAAATCTGTAACACCCCGTTCTAAGTTAGCACCAGAACTAAGTAAGGGTTCTAAGTGGGCCTGCCAATGGGTTTCTAGTAAATCATTGTCTGATAAACCGTCCGATGCCAACAGCAGAAGAGTATCTTCGTTGATGTCGAAAAAGGCTACGTCGGGATTAATCGAGTTTTCATCACGAGGCCCCAAGGCTTGGGTAAGTTGGTAAGCATCTGGGCGGGCGTAAGCTATGCTTGCTTCTACTCCTCGGTTAATCTCTCGTTGCCCAACTTCGTGATCTACTGTGACTTGTTGTAGTCCCTGCTTGCGCGTCAGGCGATAGAGACGGCTATCTCCCACATGAGCTACTGCTGCTTGAGTATCTTGAATTAAAAGCATTACTAAAGTTGTACCCATACGTCCAACTCCAGAACGGGCATCTTGTTGATTGAGCTTGTAAATCGCTTCATTAGCCAAATATACTGCCTCACGAATGCTATCTTCTGTTGGCATCTGGTTGCCAATCCAGTGTTCTTGAAAGTATTGCCGTAGGGTGTTGACTGCTAACTCGCTGGCTATCTCGCCGCCAGCGTGTCCACCCATACCATCACAAAGAATATACAAACCATGCCCTTCTAAAACTTGACTTTTGGGTAACTCCAGTTTATTAATTTTGGTTTCAATGCCAAAGTAGTCTTCGTTATGATGACGTTGACGCCCCACATCTGTGCGTCCTGCATCTTCTAAGCTACTTAACTGCATCGCCAGCACCACAGTTGGCATATCATCAGTTTTGCTAATGATATCTTCTAACTCATCTGATTGCGGGGTAGTGGACACAGCAGTATTTTTCTCCTTTATTGGGGGCAAAGTTGCGGTTCCTAGTGCTTCTAGTTCAATAGAGATTTCCTCCAAACGCGATCGCAATTGGGCGATCGTCTGAATCTTACCTACCTCTAAATCCCCCAACATCTGAACTACGGAGCCAAATTGAGTCCGTTGCGACTGTCTAAATAGTGCTTGCCAAACCCTTCCCAAAGCTTGGATCGTTAACGGCTCCTCTGGAATAGTAGATGTTTGGCTTTGGGCATCTTCTGACGACTCCCTGACAGGCTGAGAATTCGATAATTCCACATACAACCTTTGTAGTGCCAACGTTTGGTCTTCATCCAATCGCAAATTCGACAAATCTAAAAGGCTTTGACGACAATTTACTGGTTCCAATACTGCCCAAAGTTGGGTCATTTCATAACACCAGTGTAAAATTTTTAACGAACTAGTTGTTTCTTCTTGCCACAGGTCGAGTAAATACTGCCAATCCGAGCGGTTTTCGATTATTAATACCTGTATATCACCTTGCTGCCATGCGTCGTGAATCGACGGTATCCCCCGCTCACCTTGGGATTGTAAAGCAATATAAAGTTTAGCAAGGCGAGGAATTTCACTCGCCTCCACTGATGGCGTTAGCAAATCTGATTCCTGACTTTCTAGGATTGCCTCAATCGGTGATATTTGATACGGCTGACAGTCTAGAACTCTCACACCTACATCAGTAATAAAGGCAGTTTCCGTTTGAGCAGGTAGCGCATCTAATAATTGATAGCGCTCTTGGGAGTCTAAATAGGAGCCTAATGTCATCTGAGAAATAGGAAATGAGGAGGCTATTGCTTGTTCATCTCCCTCACCTCCCACATCTCTTACATCCCCTTCTCCTTTCAAAGCTTCCCTAGTTGTTTCTTTAGCAATAATTGCCCAAAACACTGTTCCACATTCTGTGTCACAGTTATGACATCGTAGTGCATTCACAGGTACATCATCGGTACTGCATTCGGGACAGACCTTGTGAGTCAGGGACGTGCCACAGTTTTGACAGAATTTATTGCTATTGGGGTTTTCAAATTTACACTGAGGGCAAATCAGCATAGTGGAAGTTCCTTTATTCCCATTCGTTCCAAGGTGCTTCTAGCTACTAAAATCCAAGGTGCCACAATTGGCTGTCCCTGACTACGGTAGATTGTAGTTTATCAATGAATTTTGGTGGCAGTATTAATTGTGACGCATATTAGATAAATATTTCATATATTGGCAGCTAATTCCTTAGAAATGGGGAATGGGGCGAGAAGATGACGGGGATGAGGAAGAAGCAGGGGAGCAGGGGAGCAGGGGAGCAGGGGAGCAGAGGAGCAGAGGAGCAGGGGAGCAGAGGAGAGAGTTGCAGTAAATTTTAATTTTTCCCCTCTGCACCTCTGCCTCTTGTGCCCAATGCCCAATGCCCAATGCCCAATTATCAAGAGTCTGGCAATTGTGGAGGTTCAGCGTCAAACCATTTTTGATAAATTTGCTTGTAAGTGCCATTGGATAACAAAGTTGCTATACCTTTGTTAATTGCATCCAAATGGGGTGAATCCTTGGGCATAGCAATCCCGTAGTATTCTTGGGTAAGCAAATCCGCAACAACTTTGATGCCTTTGAGTTTGCCATTTTTAATCGCATACAAAGTAGCGAAAGCATCGCTAACCACAGCATCAACGTTGCCATTGAGTAAGTCTTGGAAAAATTCTGGGCCAGAATTAAAAGTACTAATTTTGGCGTTGGGGATGGTTTTGGCAAAATCTGCCCCAGTGGAACCAATTTGGACAGCAATTTTTTTGCCTTTGAGACTATTGAAGTCTTTAATATTTTGATTGTCTTCGCGGACAGCGATCGCAAGTCCGGCTTTAAAATAAGGTCGTGAAAAAGCAATTGTTTTCAGGCGTTCGGCGGTAATTGTGATTCCACTAATTGCTGCATCAACTCTTTTAGCTTGCAAGGTCGAAATCATGCCATCAAAGGGCAGACTTTCAAACTGGACTGCAAAACTTGCTACTTTAGGGATGCCTGCGGCGGGCGACGCCAACGCATTCATCAAATCAATATCAAAACCTGCTAACTTACCGTCAGCTGTTTGAAATTCAAAAGGGACAAAGGTGGGGTCTGTGGCCACCTTGAGAAGTTTAGTGTCTGGGTTAGTAGTGGGATATAAACTCTGACAGGCAATAATCAGTAGTAGGCAGCCTAAACTTAGAATTAGCTGCTGCCACTTGAAGTTAGTTAATTTTGCCATAGTAATTTCGTACTAGCAAGCAATATTTACGATACTTGTCATGATGTTATAAGAAAGAATACATACGTAGAAGTTTTCGCTAATTGCCTTTGTGTGTCTTCTATATTCTGACTCCCAATTTTGAATTGCTTATGGCTCCTACTACTTCTGCTTATCAAATTACTGATTTGTTTGCCGAAAGAGCTAGAAATCTGACACCACCAACTTACGGCACTGAGTTAACCAAAATCATTACCGTCAGCTTTGCCTATGGTCTGGCTGATCCAATTCTCTTTCCCCATGCTGACTTGTCTGCTGCAAGTGCAGCTGTACTGGCAGAAGAAGCTCCGATCGCTCTCAATTACGGGCCACCCTCAGCCCAACTTTATGAACAAATAATCCTCCGCTTGCAAGCTCAAGGAATTCCTGCCGATCGCGATCGCGTGATTATTGGCTACGGTTCCGGTCAGATTTTGGGCTTGCTACCAGATGTGTTTCTCGAACCTGGTGATGTGGTAATTGTGGAAGGGCCAACTTTTTTGGGAGTAGTTAGTAGATTTGTCCAGGCTGGCGCCCGCCTGATTACCATTCCTGTAGATGAAATGGGAATGAATGTAGATGCGTTAGAAGAAACTTTAAGCGACCTCAAAAAACAGGGTATTCGACCCCGTTTTATTTACACTATTCCTACTTTTCATAATCCCACAGGCACTACTATGCCCCTATCTCGTCGCCAAAAACTGGTAGCATTAGCGGCTGAGTATGGCGTGTTGGTGGTAGAAGATGATGCCTACAGCGATTTGCGCTTCCAAGGCGAAGTTATGCCATCCTTAGCAAGCCTTGACAAGGAGGGGTGGGTGTTATACGTGAATACCTTCTCGAAAATCATTGCGCCCGGTATCCGGCTAGGCTGGGCTTGTGGCGATCCAGCAATTATTGAGCGGTTGGCAATGTTCAAAAGTGAAGGGACTGTGGGGCCGTTTGTCAGCCATGTGGTTGGTCGCTACTGTGCTACAGGCAAACTAGATTATCACATTCAGGAGCTAATCGCCTACTACAAACATAAGTGTAATTTGTTGTTGGAAGCGATCGCTCAAGAGTTTCCCAGTGATGTAGTTGCTTTGCGACCAAGTGGTGGCTTTTTTGTATGGTGTAAATTGCCGCCAGATATCAGCGCCGAAGCACTCCTAACTGCTGCCAATGAACATGGCATCAGCTTTTTCCCAGGAACTCGTTGTTACCCCAATGGACAGGGAGATGATGCCATCAGGTTAGCTTTTAGCTTTCAACCAACTAAGAAGATTGTCGAGGGAATCGCTACCTTGGGAGCAGTGCTACGTGGATGGCAGCGATGATCGTACCAATTTTAGATTTTGTGGAAAGTCCGATATAAGGAAATCTCCGGTCAGACTTTCCAACTTACGAGCCGTAGCAATTAGCTAACCGCTCTCCCTTTTCCACATCTTGTGAAAAATCACGCTTAGTACCAGTTAGTGCGGGTAACAACGGTTCCGGCGCCGCAGACTAAGGCCGCGCGGGAAAGGCGGCCACTGAGATTATTGCCAACCTTTGTGTAGGCAAAGTTAATGCCCGGATCGACGGTTTCGCCAACATAGTCCCAACTGGTGGGGTTGGGGTTACTGCTCCGGGTGCGATCGAGGTAGACTTTGCAGTAAGGCGGCGCGTTGTCGATTCGTGCGAATGAACCGCATTGGCCGCTGTAGAAGTACTTCAGGGTTATGTTGCTTCCAGCCCAGGTTGCCCTCTTACTCTGCTGGAGGTTATAGCGGCAGGGCGTGGATTCCGGGTAGCGACCTTCATAAGGGTAGTTTGGATAGCCCGGACTGTTGAACGGCGCAGCCTGAGCGGCGGTCGTAAATGCTAGCGATGTGGAGATGAATAGACCGAAAACCCTGGTGATTGTTCTGATCCCCATGAGTGGTTTCCAAATTCAATTTTATATTTATTTACTAGATTAACTGTTTATAGTAAGTAGGCAAAAAAATTTCTCAGTATGTAACAAAAATCTAAAGTAATTAACCCTCTTTAATCACTCTGAACAAAGAAAAATAAGAGTGTATTTTTCAACTGTAGATAAAGTGATAATTGAAGCGTTTATTTTCTAATAGAATCCTAAAATCAAGGTTTTTGGTAAAAGTTTTATACTCAGAACTAGCCCTTTCAAGGTGACTCAGCATTTTTTCGGAATTTATTTAACTGCATTAGTCGCAGATAACACAGAAGTAAGAATTATTGTCCAAAAATTTTACCTAGCTTGAAAGGGCTAATTTTGAATCTTTAAAAAATTTGCTCCAAGCGCTGGAAATCACGCTGGACTTCATACCAGAGACTTTTATTATGAGGGTCTGTTTTCAAAGCTTTTTTAAGATAAATTCTGGCTTTGAGTAGTTGTTTTTCGGAGATTAGCGCCCGTCCCCAAATTTGATAGGCGATCGCTAGCCATTGACGGACTTCTGCATCTGTTGACAAACGATCTGCTAAAGCTTCTGCCAGAGCGATCGCTTGGGGAAATCGTCTTTCTTGCAAAAATCGCTGCAATTGCTCATAAGTCTTCCACTTCAGCCGTTCTTCTATTTCCAACAGATTCGGCGGCTTTGGTTTCTCTGATTGTTGGCTTGGCACCGTTGTTACTGGTGTTTTCTGCCGCTGCGTTGCTTTGGCGTCGTCACGTCCAGACGTTGACACCTGACTTGAATGTACGCCAATTTCCTCTGGTAGTACTACCGTCAGCAGGAGTTTGTAAGCCTCTGTCAAGGCAATAAATTTATCTTTGGCTTTGTTGTCATCTGGGTTGATATCGGGATGATATTGCTGCGCCAGTCGTCGGTAAGACGCTTTGATATCAGCAAAAGAAGCTCCCGATCTTAAACCTAGCAAACGGTAGCAATCTCCAAGATCCATCTTGAGCTATCAGCTATCGAATATTTAGCTATTGGCTATTATCTGTCAGTATCAGCTTCAAGCCCGGACTATTAATGATAAGGGCTAATTTTCTATTTTAAAGTTCAATGTTGACAGTTTGTTTAAAGAAGGGGAGTGGGGATTAGCGAGCTAGGAGTTAGGAGTTAAGAGTTAGAATTCTTCCTCTGCCCCTCTGCCCCTCTGCCCCTCCGCCCCTCCGCCTTTCTACTCCGCAGTTATTACCGAGGTTCGTTCTTCAATCACACGGTCAATTAAACCGTATTCTTTTGCTTCTTCGGCAGACATGAAAAAGTCACGATCCATATCTTTTTCAATCTTTTCTATGGTCTGACCGGTTTTATCGGCATAAATGCCATTGAGCTGGTGACGAATCCGCAGAATCTCTCTAGCTTCAATTTCGATATCGGTTGCTTGTCCACGAGTGCCACCTGAAGGCTGGTGAATCATAATCCGTGAGTGAGGCAATGCTAGTCGTTTGCCTTTGGTGCCAGCTGCTAGCAGGAAAGATCCCATTGAAGCAGCTAAACCCACGCAAATAGTCACTACATCTGATTTGATATGTTGCATGGTGTCAAAAATCGCCATGCCAGATGTAACCATCCCACCGGGGGAATTGATGTATAAATAAATATCTTTACCTGGATCGTCTGAATCCAGATACAGCATTACAGCGATAATTTGATTGGCAATTTCATCATCAATATCACGCCCCAAGAATATAATCCGTTCCCGGTAAAGGCGATCATAGATGCTAATCCAATCTGTATATTGTCCTCCGGGCATCCGGTAAGGAACTTTAGGAACGCCTATAGGCATAATTTACTCCGTTTTTAATAATTTGGGGCAGTTGGAGAGTTAGGAATAACTGATAACTCCTAACTTAATAACTCAGCACTCAGCACTCAGCACTCAGCACTCAGCACTCAGCACTCAGCACTC
>NZ_JAVRCE010000017.1:0-140996 GCF_034530915.1 Nostoc sp. DedQUE09 | reverse complement strand
TCTTGCTAACCATCTTGACAAATCCTGTTTGAAATGGAATGAATCAGCCCTGCTTGGAAAGGGGGGATTAAGGGGGGTAATTTGACTTGTGACACGGTAGCTTACCAAGGGGAGGGGCTAGGGGTGGGGTTCTTCTACCTCACAAAAAACACGTTTTATATCATTAAAACCGTGGCAAAGGAAGCGATCGCAGCGACCTTATAAATATTAAAATAAAGCCTGTATTCATTATTGAATCAGGCTTTTAAGGTTTTTTAGGAAATTTGTACGGAGAACTTCAGTTTAATTACCGAATAGCGAATCCTTCCGGTCTGATTGCATCTTCCAAATCGACGCCCATCAGGTTAGCTCCCTGGATGTTTGCATTTGTCAGATTTGTCTTCTCAAAGTCTGCGTTCTGTAGGTTAGCGGTTTGCAGATTGGCTCCCAAGAGGTTGGCTTTTTCTAGGTCTGCATCAAAAAGGTTTGCTCCCATCAGGTTGGCTCCCCAAAGGTTTACCTTGCCTAAATCTGCTCCTTGAAAGTTAGCCCCTTGTAAGTTTGTTTGTTGTAGGTTAGCCCTTTCTAAGTCTGCATTTTGTAAGTTAGCACCTTCCAAGTTTGCTGCTTGCAGGTTTGCGTCCTTTAGCATGGCTCCAGCCAGGTTACAGCCGACACATTCATTGGTTTGTAATAAATGTCTAACGTTTTCTGCTACAGACACTATTGGGGATACAACCGGAGATATCACTGGTGCTGTCACAGGCTCCGTTGGTAATTCAACTGGAGCTAGTTCAGATTCAGTAGGTATGGATGGTGTTAGTGTTTGCGCTCTAGCGCTGGGCTGGATAAGTAGAGTAAATCCCGCTACAACTACCAGAAATACTGCTGTTACGAGCCACTGAGTTAATTTTTTAGAGTTTGATTGATTCATTAGTTCCTTCATAATCTGATTCCTATTGGTGGGCTTGCTTTTATAAGAGCCATCGATAATGTGCTTTATTCTCACTTTAGATAACGGAATCGATAAGAGCAAATATTATTGTTATTCATATTGATAAATTCAAGTGATTAATAAATTTTTTGGGGCGGGAAACGATCGCTGATTTTTTGGCTGACATCAGGAATTGTGATCGCCTCATGCCTAGTTCCCAAGCATTGCCAGACTAGGTAAAAGTCGATATGTTTCACTTTTAATCAAGATAGACAGTCCCAAGTAAATTAAGACAAAGGGGAAGATTTTCCGACCGTAGCGAGTTAAAACAGGAGCCATGAGAGGATTACGAGTCAGGTTGTAAGAGAGTAAGCACCACACCCCAACAGTGAAATAGCAAACACAGACAATTACGCCCAAACTTGGAAGATTGCTACTGGCAAACAACGGTACATAAATTCCAATGTTGTTTCCTCCATTGGCAATGGTAACAGCAGAAACACGGTAAGTTTGAGGATCGCGGATGGTTGCCAATAGTGATTTCTTTTGGCGTCCAGATTTTACGGGAGAGGTGAAGTCAACTGACACTGCTTGTACTGTCTCTCCTTCCTCTTCTCGACTGATAAAATTACTGATACCAATGGCGATGGGAAGCAAACCCAGCAAACCAATCCAGGTGCTGGGAATAATCAGACCGCCGAAGAAACCAGGGAGACTGGCGCATACTAAGGTAGTAAATCCCAGAAATTCACCGATAACAATATGTTTAGGACGAAAGTGACGATTGACTTTCCCGAAGAAAGCTGTCAAATATAAGTTGTCGTCAAAGGTAGTTGCAAAAGCGACAGAGATTCCAATCAATAATGTACTAATTAGCCAAGCCATAATTGTTGCTCACAGTAATGCAATGCTGTTTGTATTAGTCCTTTCTGCTTCTCGATGTGAGGGCAGCTTAGGAGATTTTGTGACTGTTTTTCTAACGACAACCGATCGATATTCGTTATTTATCAGCCAATTACCCAATTTTTAGAGGCATCGCCTCCAATTAAATTGGTGATTTTTTTCTCAGCAAGGTACCTTGGGAGCTCATGAAGTTAATATTATGGCTTTCAGCCAAATAAGAGCAAATACTCTTGTTTTTTAAAATGATAAATAAAAGTGATTGACAACTTTACTCGATGTTTTGGGCTTTGTACCTATTGACACTGATGAGGGGAAAAGGGAAAGAAAAAACCTTTAATATTATGTCCGATTAAAGACTTATCATTAAGACCGCAGAGGAGCGGAGGGGCAGAGGGGATGGGTTTTTGGGCTTTCTGCATAGAGAAAGGGAATTATAACTAATTAGCCGGACATGATATAACCTTTTCTCTAAACCAAATTCTGAGTTCAAAATGCACAAAGCGAGTAATATTGAATACTGAGCTATTGTTTGAGAAACTTCTATGCGTAGTTTACCGCCGTAGGCATCGCTCTTATTGAAGAGAACCTTTGTTAGATGGTAAAGGCTCAGATATCCTTGACGGCTAGCATTCAACATCGGTAATATGACTAATCGCCCTCTGACTTCAGTTTTGAGACGTTCAGTAATGTTGGACTTTTAACTTGTAATTATGCTAACTAGTGTTGACCGTTTATTATTTGTCCGGCGAGTCCCGATTTTTAAGGAATTGCGGGATGATTTTATTGTGCGGCTCACTTCAGTAATGAACGAATTGTCATTCCCAGCTAATTACACCATCTTTCGACAGGGAGAAGAAGGGCGATCGCTCTATATTGTCGTCTCCGGTCGAGTTAAAGTTCACATTGGTAATAAACAGTTGGCAGAGGTGGAACAGGGAAAATACTTTGGTGAGATGGCAGTATTCGATACTCAACCTCGATCTGCCACTGCCACGACTCTAGAACCTTGTGAATTTTTAGAACTGACGCAAGAGCAACTATATGATGCGATCGAAGAAACTCCCGAAATTGCGGTGAATATCATTCGTGAGTTATCCCGTCTGATTCGCAGATTAAACGACGATATGAATGTAACCTCTTTGCGGAGTTAATATACAAATATAGAGACGTAGTAGTACTACGTCTCTACAAGGATTCTGGATAATGTAAAATGTGGTTCAAAATAAATGAAAACTGCTGTAAGTTTGATTATTAAACTCAGCACTCATCACTGCTTATTATTTAGGTTCACCTACACCCGGAGTTTCTTCTTTATCAACTTTAGGCACAAAATCAGGGCGTTCTTTGCTTTCCCAACCTGCGGGGCGTTTCGAATTGTACCAAGCTATTGACCCAATGGTGACAGCAGCAATAAAACCAACGACATACACCAAGGTAAAAGCAACAGGAAAATGAGGGGCAGCATCTATAGCTGGTGCTGCTGTTTGCATAAATAATAAATTCATGAGTATATTCTCCACAGTTAGGTAACACTATTGAACACCCTATAAGATGAGCGTATCACCTAACATCCCTCTGTAGTTTAGTTTGAACAACTTCATATTGCATAAAAAAGGGCAGAGGGGAGGGGGAAGTCGCTGACATATGTAGGTTTGTTGCACCTAGTGGTCTGGCAAGGCAAAAATGTTAGGTGGAGGTTGGGAAAAGGGTAAAGGGAAAAGGGTAAAAGATAAAAAACCTTTTCCCTTTCCCCCTTACCCTTTTCCCCGCCAAGTTGCCTTGGCGAACTACTAGTTGCACCTGTTAGTCTGCCCCACTGCCTCTTGTTCAGCATTTATATCTCTGCCATGCAGACTCGACTATTTGAGCAATGATTTCTGTGTATGTCACACCACCCAAACGTCCCATAAGTGGCAAGTCTGAGCGGATATGATGTAGCCCTGGCAATGGGTTAACCTCCATAAACTGCAACACACCGCTAGGATCGCAGCGTAGATCCACGCGCGCAGCATCACGGCAGCCAAGAGTATGGTAAGCATCCAGCGCCAGTTGCCTTGCTTGTGCTGCCAGTGGTTCGGGATCTATGAGCAAATGATAAGATACCCGTTCCAGATACTCATCTTTGTTGAGGGTGGTGTAGGCAAAAGCTTCCGCTTGCCCTGTAAAAATTACTTCCATCACACCTACTATCTGTGAGTTGCTACCGTTGCCAATAATGCCTACTGTTACTTCTCTACCAGGAAGAAAGGTTTCCACGAGTATTGGTTGCTGAAAAAGTTCGTGTAACGCTTGATAAGCATTTACTAGCTCCTCGCGTTCTTTGACAAGAGAACGCCCAGTTACCCCTTTAGAACTGCCTTCCGCCATAGGCTTAAGGAAAAGTGGCATTGGCAACGACACAGCTGCTGCCTCTGCGGTAGTATTCGCGACCTCAAAGGGAGCTGTCGGCAAACCGCGATCGCGCACTACTCTCTTAGTTAATGCCTTATCTAACGTCAGGGCGCAGGTAAGCGGATCGGAAAAGGTGTAAGGTTGAGCGAATAATTCGCAGATTGCCGGGACTTGAGCTTCACGAGAGCGACCCTTTAAACCCTCAGCAATATTGAAAACCAGATCCCAGCGATCGCCTTTTACCAAACGCAGAGCAAGTTCTCTACCATTACCAACACGTTCAATCTGATGACCTAACTGCAATAGTGCAGTTTCCAGTCCGATGATGGTTTCTTCATCGTCGAACTCCATCACCTCAGAGGCACTGAAACCAGCCTTAAGATAGTCCGCCTTCAGGTCATAACACAGACCAATAAATAACCCCATAGCCCTATAATTCCCAGTGAGAAAGCTTTCTCTGTTAGCTTTAACGTACAAATCAAATATCTTAATTAAGGAATTCCGATTATTAAATCCTTAATTAAGTGAAAATATCTCATCAACAACATCAAACCATATAGGAGATTTATCATCAGGAGAACCGTTGTAGTTGGCAGTAATTTCTTCTCCCGCTTCTATATCTTGATAGGCAATGAGATCCAACTCTCGGTCAGCGAATTTTTTCACATAATAAGTATTGGGATGGTAGGAATGGTTGATCAAGGAAGATAAACCTAGAGCGATCGCCGCAGCTTTATCTTCCCAATCGTAGTAATAGTTGCCCAAAATCGTTTTATCTAGGAATTCAACCTGTTGTGCGGGTATAACAACGACTGGCACTCTCTCAACGAGTTCTCCTTTCAAAAAATGCTTCTGTGCGAAGACACCTCGACCTTTTAGGTTTGTATTACCAACAATCAACATTCCAACTAATCTCCTGCGATTACTTAGTTTTTTGGTTTGCCAAAAATTCAACAGAACCTATTCCAACGTGAGTTCGACAAGTCTTATTTGACCTCTCCCCCAACCCCTCTCCGACACGGAGAGGGGAGCAAAAAGCTGAATTTTTCGTTGCTCCTCCCTTTCCGTTTCGGAGAGGGAGGCTGGGAGGGAGAGGTTCATCGAACTCACGTTATTCCAACTGGCCCTTTTTGATGATGGCGATCAACTCGCGTACACAACTCGCGTACAAATGTATAGTGTTAACCCTACTCCACTGGATCTACATAGGTATACGTCTGGCCTGCCCAATTTTGCACTGTAGCTGTACCATTCTCATAAGCAACTAGAGTCTCAGCTTGAATTGGGACTTTGCCACCACCGCCAGGGGCATCAATTACATAGGTTGGTACGGCGTAACCAGTAGTATGACCACGTAATTTAGAAATTAAATCAAGCCCAGTTTGCACACTCGTTCGCAGATGTGCAGTGCCAACAACTGGGTCGCATTGATAAAGATAATAAGGTCGTACACGCAGCTTGAGAAGACCGTGAAACAGATTCTTTAGGGCTTTTTCAGAATCATTCACACCTTTTAACAGCACGGTTTGGCTGCCTAGAGGAATGCCGCCATCAGCGAGGCGATCGCAAGCTTGTGCGACTTCTGGGGTAAGTTCTTGCACATGGCTAAAGTGCAAAGATAGCCACACACGATGTTTACGAAGCAAGGCAACCAATTCTGGTGTAATTCGCTGCGGTAAAAAACTCGGCACACGAGAACCAATGCGGATAAATTCAATATGCTTAATGGCACGCAACCGCCTAAGCAAATTGTCTAAAGGTTCATCAGCCATCAATAGAGGATCGCCACCGGAAATTAGCACATCACGGATCTCGGTGTGTTCCTCCAGATAAGCGGCGATCGCATCCAACCGTCGCGTTACTGGGTACATCTCACCTTGGCTCACCAAACGAGAGCGGGTGCAGTAACGACAATAAGCCGCACAACTATCTAGGGCAAGTAGCAAAACTCGGTCAGGATAGCGGTGTACGAGTCCTGGTACTGGAGTGTCGCCATCCTCACCGCATGGATCTACCATGTCTGCTGGACTAACTATTAGTTCTTCTTGCCGTGGTATCACTTGTAACCGTAGTGGACAAAGGGGATCTTCTGGATCGAGTAGCGATGCAAAGTATGGAGTTACGGCTACAGCAAACTTCTCTGGTGCAATTAAAAGTCCCTGTTCTTCGGTAGCACTAAGCCTTAATAACTTCTGAAAGTGTTCCAGCTTAGTCAACCGATGCCGCATTTGCCAGCGCCAATCGTTCCAGCGTTCCTGGTTGTAAGTCTCTCCCAAAATCTGACAAATTTCTTCACACCGAATATCAGTTACTAGAGGATCTAGAGTAGTGTTTTTGATCATAATTAGACCTAAATTAAGCTGGGAATAATAAACAAATCACAGCCTAATAGAGTGCGGCGCAAATCCAGCTACCATCTCAATTAAGCAAGCAGACAAATAAGGGTAATTCATGAATTGCCCCTACTCAATTCCCTTGTTAAAGGTAAGCAAATTTCTGTCACAGTGTATTAGTATCTTTACTTAGATTTTTAGTTAAAATAAAAAATTTTACTCCAATGTTAAAATTAAGTGTTTTTCTATACATAATACACTTATGCTGTCATGATAGCGATCGCTCTTAGAGTGTCTTTGTTATCTTGAGTCAGTCAGAATTTCCGGGTTTTTTTAAGTATTAATACATAGATATGTGTAATATTTAATTATGTAAGAATTTTTGGGGCGCGATCGCCCGCTGCATCTGCTCAAAGTATTGTGTGAATTTGAGTGATGTCAGAAAATCCTCCAGAAATTCCAATGCATAGAAAATGTGGAGCCGCCAGAAGTTAAACTGACAGCTTGAGGTAGGGTAAGTAGGTTGGCACAATTAAACCGAACTATACAAAGTTTTGTATGGGTAAAGGGAAAAGGTTAAAGGGTAAAGGTTTTTCCCTTTTACCCTTAACCTTTACCCTTCTTAATTTAGTTATGTTTTTTAGCACCTAATTACTTAACAGAAGGCGATGTCTCCAGTTAAAAAATATACCGTTGTAGGGGCGCAAGGCCTTGTATTGGTGTCAACTTAAGCCGAAAACTATATCGGACAGACGTTTTGCAAATCCCTCACGCCCTCATCCCCCTTCTCTTTAGGGAGAAAGGGGATGAGGGCTATCTTTAATTTTGAATTTTTAACTTGCTCAAGAAGCCACGATCGCGTCAAAATAAGAGTTAAGACGCTGTAATCTAACTTAACAATGGCCATAACGCAGCTTGAGCAAATTTCCCGTCAACTAACACCGCCAAATGAGCGGGGATATGAATATGATTTGGTAATTGTCGGCGGTGGGATTATTGGATTAACTCTAGCTTCTGCTTTAAAAGATTCTGGTTTGAGTATTTTGCTAATTGAGGCGAAAGTGGCATCAGCGGCGGTAGCTAAGGGACAAGCTTATGCAGTTCATCAGCTTTCGTCGCTAATTTATCAAGGAATTGGCGTTTGGGACAAAATGTTACCTCAAATCGCCAAATATTGCCGAGTCCGTCTTTCGGATGCCGATCATCCCGATGTGGTGGAATTTACCACAGATGATATAAATACAGCAGAGTTGGGTTATGTGGCAGAACACCAAGCGCTGTTGCAGCCGTTGCAAGATTTCGTCCAAAATTGCCCCAATGTGACTTATTTGTGTCCGGCGGAAGTGGTAAATACCCAATACCAGCAGAATATAGTCGCCATTGAGATAAAAATTGCCGATCAACTAAAGACAGTTCGCAGCAAATTAGTTGTAGCAGCAGATGGATCGCGATCGCCAATTCGGCAAGCTGCTGGAATCAAAACCTCTGGCTGGAAATATTGGCAATCTTGCATCGTCGCCTTTGTCAAACCAGAAAAACCCCACAATAACACCGCTTACGAAAGATTTTGGTCTAGCGGCCCCTTTGCGATTTTACCTTTACCGGAGAACCGTTGCCGCATCGTTTGGACTGCGCCCCATGAAGAAGCAAAAGCTTTGTGTGCTTTAAATGATGAGGAATTTTTGGCAGAACTAAGCCGCCGCTATGGCAATCAGATGGGAAAATTGGAATTACTAGGCGATCGCTTTGTTTTTCAGGTACAACTCATGCAAAGCGATCGCTACGTTCTCCCGCGACTAGCATTAATTGGTGATGCGGCGCACAATTGCCATCCCGTCGGCGGACAAGGTTTAAATTTGGGTATTCGGGATGCAGCAGCTTTAGCGCAAGTAATTCAAGTAGCGCACAAAGCGGGTAAAGATATTGGCCATATTCAGATTCTCAAAGGTTATGAACGCTGGCGCAAGCTAGAGAATCTGACAATTTTAGGTTTCACTGATTTGTTAGATCGGATGTTTTCTAATAATTTCTTCCCTGTGGTGGTAGTTCGTCGCCTGGGTTTATGGTTTTTGCAGCGAGTACCTGTATTAAAAGTATTTATGCTGAAATTGATGATTGGCTTAAAGGGGCGGACTCCAGAATTAGCAAAACGATAAAGCTTGGGAACGCGATCGCTGATATGTTTACTTTTTAGATTTGCAAAAAGTTAGCGATCGCCTGCGGTAATGGCAGAATAATTACAATCAACAAAGCCATTGCCAGTAACCCCCAAACGTCACGTTTGTTATCCAATTCAGTGACATCATTCAGTGCAGGTTCATCAATCAACGGCATAAATAATAAGATAATCGCCCACACCAAAAATTCTTCCCGAACTAAAGAAAGTAGCAGCAACAACACACGAGCGATTTGACCAATTACGATCGCAGTTCGTTGTCCAAACATTGCATGGACAATGTGGCCTCCATCTAATTGTCCCACAGGCATTAAATTTAAGGCTGTAACAATTAGTCCTAAGAAACCTGCTACTGCAACTGGATGCAAATCGAGGGCTGATGTTGCTGTTAACTGACTTCCCAAAGCTAACTTCGAGAGTATAGCCAGTAAAATTGAATACTTGGGATTGAGAGCATCAGGATTTAAAAGTCGGGTTTTTTCACTCAGGGAAACCACATCAGAATGAGCCAAACCCCAGATTAGTAATGGCAAGGTGACAACAAAACCTGCAATTGGCCCAGCGATACTAATATCAAATAAAGCTTTGCGGTTAGGAATGGGACTACGCATCTGAATAAATGCGCCAAATGTTCCCAAGAAGAAAGGTACGGGAATAAAGTAAGGCAACGTCGAGCGAATCTTGTAAAATTTAGCTGTCAAATAATGCCCAAGTTCGTGAGTGCCCAAAATAGCCATCAGTCCTAAAGCATAAGGCAATCCCTTGAATAAGACTTCTGGGTTAGATAGAAGTTTGAACAAAGATCCAATTTGCCAGATAGGCGGCAGAGTAACACCAGCATTTTCCACTCCCACCAAGGTAGTAGTGATCAAAGTGGCTACTAGCAGCATCAGCGCTAATCCTGGACGAGTTAATCGTTCCTGGTTGCGTCGTGGTGTATCTGTCTGTTTCGCAGCTTGAGTGTTGGGAACTAGGACAAAGAAAGGTTTGCCATTGAAGCCTTCTTGAAAAATCAGCAAGAAGCGATCGCCAAATTGTGCTTCAATATTAGTTTTAATCTGCTGGTAAGCGTTGCTGGCTTTAGTTCGCAACTGACCACGGCAAATCACAGATTGTGGTCGATACTCAATATTTTGAACGTAGTATACAGACCAAGGAAAACAATTTCGCAATTGAGTTTCTTCCGTTGGTTCAATGGGACGCACTATTGGTTCTGGGATAGGCTGGATAGTTAGTTGTGATTCTGAGGCTGGGGTTTGGGCTTCGTCTGTCTGTGTATCTCTTGGTACTTGACGCCCCCATTGAAACAACGCCCAGTACAAGACTGTGCAGACAAATACCGACCACAGGATCAGCCCTGGCGGTGGAGGTTGTTTCGCCCCGTAGATTAGCGTCCATCCACTCAACAGGAATGCTGGTGTCATTAAAACCAGCCACAACAACCATACTGGTGTTCGGGTGATCAGAGCAACGCTGCGCTGCACCATTAAATAAGTAGCAAGCCCCAGCAGGAGGATAAACAGAAACCAAAATGCCATGTTCTCTTCAGTAATTTTGACAAAACGCCCCACCAGTAGCTTCAGCACCATAGCATTAACTACAAGGCAGACCTCAAATCCCAATTTTTTTCACAACGGTTAACAGTGCTGGTTAAGGCTCAAGTTTCAATTCTTGAGAATTTCCACACTGTAATCAAATTGTCCACAACTCCTCAGTTTCGGTTCTTTGATTATGTGCCCTTTACCTCAACAGCCAAGTCATACAACTAAGCCACCACGGGCTGTCTTCCCTGACGAAGTTCTGAGCGGAGGTTCTCTGCAATCGAACTTCGCACAAGAGAGCATTTTTGCCTTTCCACCCAATCGGGACACATTAGGGGGAACCTCTTATTTTATTGTAAGAAATGAAGGCAATATCCTCATAGATTGCCCTGCCCTAGAAAAAACAAATCAAGATTTTTTGCGATCGCATGGAGGCGTGCATTGGTTATTTATCACCCATCGCGGCGCCATTGGCAAGACTGCTGAATTTCAGCAAGCCTTGGGCTGTGAGGTGCTGATTCAAGAGCAAGAAGCTTATTTATTACCAGGCTTAACCGTAACTACCTTTAGGCAAGAATTTACTCTTGATGCTGCAACACAAGTAATTTGGACACCAGGGCATTCTCCCGGCTCATCTTGTCTATACTACAGCAAACTTGGAGGTATATTATTTTCTGGTCGCCATTTACTCCCTAACCAGCATGGTCAAGCAGTACCATTACGGACAGCTAAAACCTTTCACTGGCCAAGACAAATTCAGAGCCTTCGATTATTGTTGGAACGTTTTACACCAGAAACTCTCCAGTATATTTGTCCTGGAGCTAATACAGGCTTTCTGAGAGGCAAGCGGGTCATAGATCGAGCTTATCAACACCTCGCCTCTCTAGATTTACCAACTTTGCTAGGGATACAACCCCTTTAGAGGTAGCAGGGCTAGCTTTAACCGCAAAGGTAAAATTTTGTCAATATTATTACAGCAGTTTTCATGTATTTGAACCACAGCTGTCGTAGGGGTGCAAGGCCTTGCTATAGGTGTCAACTTAACGCTAAACCTGCTTGTGACAACGTTTTGCCCTCACCCCCAGCCCCTCTCCCATCCGTGATATCATGTTCGCTTGATTACTTATTAAAGCCGAAGAACCGCACCCCGCCAAAGCTACGCTTCGTCTCCCCTCCCCGCTTGCGGGGAGGGGATTAAGGGGAGCCAGTGCGGTCTTGGGGTCTCCCCAAGTGGAGCATCTGGCGTGTGGGGTGCAATGACTGTGGAAATCATAACTAATTATGCGAACATGATATGAGAGAGGAGCTAGACATTCAATTCCCCTTCTCCCAAGGGAAAAGGGGTTAGGGTATGAGGGCGTGAGGGATTTGCAAAACACCTGTCTGATATAGTTTTCGGCTTAAGTTGACTACCTATGAAGGCCTTGTACCCTTACTAATCAAGATTTAGGTTGAGCGTGAGTGCAAAACTACAACAACTCTGTGATGGAAAATAACCGTTGTCGGTCTATTTGTTGAAGCTTGGTTTTTTCAGCGTAGAAAGCCTGATAATAATATTGATACCGCTCTGGTTCAGCTTCTGGATCGGTTTGTTGCCATAGTTCCAAAAAGTGACGATAGCGTTTTTCAAGCATCACTAAATCCATACAAGCGATCGCAGCTTGAACTACTTGCGGAGTCCGCAGTATTTCTTTCTGGTTTTTTTCATCCACATGAAATAAATGGGAAATTAACCCGATTTCGCTGTCAAATTCTAAGAATCGGTCTTGGAGGCGGGAAATTAAATTTGGTAGAGACACAAAATTTTTCGTCTCTCCATCACCCGATGAAATATCTAAAATCTGTTGCCATAAAAATCGATGATGGGAAAGGCTAAATTGCAAATCTCGCTCCTCTAGTTCGTCAACAATCATTTGACGCTGTTCGGGACAATGCAAGTAAATTCGCAATAATAACGCCTCTGCGTGTTCTAAAAGGCTGCGTTCTGTCGGGAGTGGGGAGTTGGAACTTGTACTGAGCGACTCGTGCCGAGCGGAGCCGAGGTAAGCCGAAGTAATGGGGAGTCGGGATTTACTAGCTCCCCATGCTTTCTTCGCTGATATCGGCTTAGAATATGTCGCCGCAGCCGGAGCAATTTGAGTTAGCAGATTTTCGACTCTTAAGGGTATAAGTCTGGTATCTCCCAAGCTGAGTATTTCTGCACAGTAGGAAACATAATAATTTCGTGTATCGCTGTTAACTATATTCTTAAGTAATTTGACTATTTGCTGAGTTACTTGCTGAAAATCGGTAGCCTGTTTTAAGTCTCGGTCTTGAATAATTTGCTGAATCTGCCAATCTAGCCAAAGTGGCGCATTTTTTAGCAGTTTTCCATAATCTTCTGGAGTGTGACTATGCAAATATTCATCAGCATCTTTACCATCGGGTAAATTGAGAATTTTTAGCTGAACTTCGCCCTTGTATGCCAGTTCGGCAATTTCACCAATCGCCCGTTCGGCGGCATTGGTTCCGGCTTTATCAGCATCAAAGTTGAGTACTAATTGTTTCGATTCGGTGTAGCGTAATATTAACCGGACTTGTTCTAAGCTTAAGGCTGTACCAAGTGAGGCGATAGCGTTATTAATACCAGCAGCGTGGAGAGCGATCGCATCAAAATATCCCTCCACTACCACCGCTTGATCGAGTTGAGAAATCCCATCTTTGGCTTGATCGAGGGCAAATAATGTTTTACCTTTACTAAAAAGTTCGGTTTCTGGTGAATTCAGATATTTAGGTTGTTCATCAGTCAGCGTTCTACCACCAAAAGCAATGACGCGTCCTTGAACATCGCGGATGGGAATCATCAAGCGATCGCGAAATACATCATAATACCCACCACCTTCTCGGCGTGGCTTAATTAATCCCGCTTTTTCCAGTATTTGCACTGGGTAATGTTTATCATCCACTAAATAACGGTAGAGAGTTTCCCAACCTGCGGGGGCATAACCTAAACCAAATTGCTGTATAGTTTCTTCTTTGAATTGGCGGTTAGATTGCAAATATTGAAGTGCTTTTTGCCCTTGAGATTGTCTTAAGGCGTGTTGATAAAATTGTGCGGAGGAAGCGAGAACTTCATACAACTGCTCGCGCAAAGATAGCTGACGCTGTAATTCTTGGCGTTGTTCGGGTTCTAGAGTTTGCACAGGTACTTGGTAACGCCGCGCTAAATCCAGCACCACATCAGCAAAAGAACGCTTTCCCAACTCCATGACAAACTTAATCGCATTTCCCCCGGCTTGACAGCCAAAGCAATAGTACATTTGCTTGGTCTGGCTGACGGTGAAACTGGGAGATTTTTCATCATGGAAGGGACACAAACCGACGAAATCTTTCCCGCGTTTGCGTAAAACTACGTATTCCGAGACGACATCTACAATATCAGCCCGTAGTTTAACTTCCTCAATTGTGTCTGGGTGCAAGCGGGGGATTTGCATGGCTTTGTCATTAGTCATTAGTCACTTGTACTGAGCGAAGCCGAAGTATTGGTCATTAGTCACTTGTACTGAGCGAAGCCGAAGTATTGGTCATTAGTCACTTGTACTGAGCGTAGTCGAAGTATTGGTCGTTGGGCATTAACTTTGAAAAAAGGACAAAGGACAAAGGACAAATGACTTCTGATAGCTATTATATTCTTGTTGCCACACCAAGAATGATGTATACAATTGCTTAGACTGAATTTTACCAGAGGAAATACTGAAAATGGGGCGTATTTTTATATCAGCAGCTCATGGAGGCAAAGAAGCGGGAGGAATAGATCGAGGTGCGATCGCAGGTGGTACAAGTGAAGCAAAAGAAATGATTCTGCTGCGAGATTTGATTGTCACTGAACTGAGAGCGCGGAGTTTGGAAATTTTAGCGGTTCCTGATGACTTGAGTGCCACCCAAACTATCACCTGGATCAATTCCCGCGGCCGCCGGGGTGATGTCGCCCTAGAAATTGCAGCTAATGCGGCTAATAGCCCTTCTGTGCGTGGGGCTAGCGTTTTCTACATTGCTAATAATAGCGATCGCAAGAGCAATGCTGAACAGTTACTAGTGGGATTGTTGCGCCGCGTACCCCAATTACCGAATCGGGGAGTCAAGCCAGATACAGATAGTGGATTGGGTAGTTTAGCATTCTGTCGCCAGACAACGCTGCCAGCTTTGGTGATGCAAGTAGGGTTTCTCAGCAATCCAGAGGATCGGGCTTTGCTGCAAACTCGTCGCCGCGATTTTGCTTTGGGAATTGTTGATGGATTGGTAACTTGGAGTCGTGTAATTGATCCCACTCCGGGAACTCCGACAGAAGCAAATTATCCACCAATTAATATCAATATTAATGGGCAAAGTTACTCGGAACAAGGAGTGCTAGTGAATGGTAATGCTTACATTCCCATCGATTTAGTAGACCGTCTCAGAATTGACCTTTCAAAAGCAGCTAATGTCAATCGGATTACCTATCGCAAAATAGTTTATGTTAAAGCGATTGAACTGCGAGATTTTAATGTTGCAGTTAATTGGGATGCGGCAACTCGTACTGTCAGCTTGCGATCCAATTTAGTGGTTTGCCCTGGCCAATTTGAGCGGTTAATGTCGAACGGTAATACTTCCGAAGTACAGTTACAATTCTTTCTAAGAAACAATAATGAAAATGCTTTGGTAAAGTTTCCTGATATCCCAAAACTTTATCGGGAAGAAGCAGGTATAGAAGGAGTGAACTATGATATTGCCTTTTGCCAAATGTGTGTAGAAACTGGATTTTTACGATTTGGTGGTGATATTAGACCTGAGCAAAATAACTTTGCAGGCTTAGGTGCGATCGGTGGTGGTTCGGAGGCTGCGTCTTTTCCAAGTGCCAGAATTGGAGTCAGGGCGCACATCCAACATTTGAAAGCTTACGCCAGTTTAGAACCTTTGGTGCAAGAAGTAGTAGATCCAAGGTTTCGCTTTGTTACACGTGGAATTGCGCCATTAATCGATCAGCTATCAGGGCGGTGGTCAGCAGATTTGGATTATGGTACGAAGATTTCAGCAATGCTCAAACGATTATATGAATCAGCAGGGCTTCTTTGAGTGTTGATTAACTTGTTATAGTAATTTTTTTAGGGCGTTGTAATCAAGTAATAATATTCAGAAAATTTCCGTTTAATTATGTTATGCGGAAAAATTTTGGATAACAGCAAAGTATATACGTAAAAATTCTATTTAGGGTAAATATATGGCAAAACTCCTGTACAATACCTGAATATAGATATTATCTAGAAAATTTCTGTATATCCTGACAATAAAGCTCAGTATGTGAGCAATTATGAGTTTTTCCAGTGGTCATCGACAAAGCATCTTATTTCTGGCTGCCAATCCTAAAGACACCACGCGTCTACGGCTCGATCAAGAGTTGCGGGACATTGGGGAAGGACTGCAACGCGCTCAAAAGCGTGACCAATTTAAGCTAGAGCAACGGTTGGCGGTTCGTCCTCGTGATATTCAACGGGCGATGCTCGATATCAGTCCGCAGATTATCCATTTCTCCGGACATGGGGCGGGGGAGCAAGGGCTAGTCTTTGAAGATGAAATTGGCAACACGAAGCTTGTGGACGGGGAAGCATTGGCAGGTCTGTTTGAACTGTTTGCTGACCAAATTCGCTGTGTTGTGCTAAACGGCTGTTATTCAGAAGTGCAAGCGAAAGCGATCGCTAATCACATAGACTATGTAATTGGCATGAACCAGGCAATTGGAGATCGAGCAGCGATTGAGTTTGCAGTAGGGTTTTATGATGCGATCGGGGCAGGTCGTCCCATCGAGTTTGCCTACAAGCTAGGGTGTGCGGCAATTCGGATGGCAGGCATTGCAGAACACTTGACCCCAGTGCTGCTAAAAAAATCTACATCTTTTGATGCCACTGTTCAACCCACCTCAGATATTGTTGTTCAACCTCCAGTTGAGCAATTACAGAATGCACCAATCGATGTCTTTATCTCCTACTCCCATAAAGATGACGATTTGTTGTCAGAATTTGTGACTCATTTGGCTAACCTCAGGCGGCAGGGTAAGATTACTGCCTGGTATGATCGCGCCATCGAAGCGGGAGAAGAATGGGAAGCTCAAATTAAGGGGCGACTAGAATCCGCTCGGATAATCCTGCTGCTGATCAGTCCCCCCTTCATGGGATCGGACTATTGCTATGACATAGAGATGCAAGGGGCGATCGCACGACACAATCAAGGCACAGCACGGGTAATTCCGATTATTCTCAGACCCTGTGATTGGAAAGATTCGCCATTCAGTAAGCTCCAGGTTCTACCAAAAGATGCCAAACCTGTAACCCAGTGGAGCGATCGCGATGCCGCGTTTCTAAATGTGGTAGAAGGTATTCGCAAAGCAGTTAATTCCCTGTAAAATATTCAAAAAAGTAGATTATTCATCAAAATGGAGTGTGTTCGCCGCGCGATCGCAGAGTTATAATCACTCCTTGGCAAAGTTCAGAATGTTCCTACCCTGATTTGTTTCTCTTCTAAATCTCAATACCATCTGGCTATCCAACTATTGCGATTTTTTAAGGCAATTATGGATGCTCAAAACCAAGCAATATCAGCAGATATTTCAGACATTAACTAAGGAGAATATATGCCTTCGCTTAAGCGTTTAGAGGCAAAACGTGAAGACCTAGAAGAGGAATATGAAGAAGTTCGCAAAAAGTTGAAATGGTTCAAGAAAGAAAGAATAACCAAAACTGATTCGGAAGCTAAATATGAGTTGGAACAACGAATTGAGGAGTACGAATCAAGATTACAAAAAATAGATGAAGAACTCGAAGACTTAGAAGAGCAGATTAATCAACCGAAACGAGCAGAAAACTCTAATTTAGAAAAAAGTCAAACTTTTGATTTATTATATAAATCATTATTGAAGTTAGGATACTGGGAACAGCACAACCTCTTTGAAGAGGTTGCTGGAAAATACTCTCATGGTGTGTTTTTGATCCAAGGCTATTCTAAAGACTGTGGTCAAAGATGGTTACTCAATCGATTGGCTTCAATTATACCCAATATTTTAGAAGGTAAAAATATTGTTATTGACTTAAATAGAACTTCATCAAGGACAGATATCTTAGCAATTTGGGATGAATTTGCCGGTCGAGTTGGATTACCTGAAAAGAGTTTACCTGCTCAAATCGCAGAAAAAATTTGTGAATTATGGAAATCACAGAATGTTTTAATTGCGTTTAACAATGCCGATGAAACAATTAAAGAAAACTTGTGTGATTTACTTAACGACTTCTGGGCATCACTGGCTCAAAAAATATTAGAAGAGAAGAATAAACAAAACACATTCAAGCTCCTCATCTTTCTCATAGACTATCAAGGTGTAATATCTCAGTGGAATATTGGTTTTGTCGATAACTATAATTCAGATTGGCAACCGGATTACCCTCTAGGATTGCCTGCTATCCATCCATTCTCAGATAAAGATTTAAGAGATTGGTTAAATTATCAGAGTGATTTCTTACCTCCTGCTATCTCTGCTAATAAGACAGAAACCGTTAGAGTGCTTTTAGAAAAGCAAGGGGTTCCAATGCCAACTTTACGAAAAATTTGCGATCTTTGTGGTTGTAATTGGTTTGAACAGGAGGGCAAATGGTTACGCCTCTAAATTCCGATCGCCTTGAATATACTGGTACTAAGCAACCGAAGCCAGGGGATAACTACAAAGGTAAACTCATCTATCCTTACTTACCCAGCCAAAAATTAGTGGATGTTGTAAATCTAGCGATTTATTTAGGTCGCCCATTATTACTCAAAGGAGAACCTGGATGTGGCAAGACTCAACTAGCTCTTGCAGTTGCTTATGAGTTAGGACTAGATTTTGAAGCTTGGTATATAAAATCGACTAGTCGAGCTAAAGATGGTTTGTACATTTATGATACCGTTGGACGGCTACGCGATGCTCAATTAGCGGCATCTGGTTCTTTAACTATAGAAGAAAAGCAACGCTTTGACGATCCAACATCTTATATTCGTTTGGGTCCATTAGGTAGAGCTTTTACTAATCCCAAGCGGACGGTAGTTTTAATCGATGAGATTGACAAAGCTGACATCGATTTTCCCAATGATTTATTGTTAGAACTTGATGAGCAACTGATTCAGATTGAAGAGGTGCGAGAAAACGGAAAAGAAAAAGAGATTAAGGCAGTCAATTCACCGATCGTTTTTATTACTAGTAACGACGAGAAAGATTTGCCCGATGCATTTTTGCGTCGGTGTTTATTCTATTACGTCCATTTTCCCGGCTACGAACAAATTGTTAAAATTGTCAAGTATCGATTCCCTAATATTGCAGACGAACTGACAAACACAGCTGTTTCCCGTTTTCTGGAATTACGGGAATCTATGGAGGGTGAAACAGGTAAATTTAGTAAGAATGTGAGTACAAGTGAATTACTCGATTGGATTAAGGCGCTAAAGCGAGATTCATTACAAGAAGTATTAAATAGGTTGTCAGGTGAAGCCCAACTGCCTTACTTAGAGGTATTACTTAAAAGTTGGGATGCCCACATTAATTATTTGAGGTTGACTAGCGAGCGTGAATGATCCAGCATTATTAGAACTATTCACCTGTTTAAGGAAAGCAGGTTTTCCCTTAGGGTTGGCAGAATATCATCTGCTCCTGGAATCTATTAATGCAGGTTTTGGGACTCGCGATCGCACTGCACTAGCCCAACTATGCTGTGCCCTTTGGGTAAAATCCCAGCGAGAAGAGGAAATTTTTCAAGATTATTTTAACCAAATCATTCCAGAACGACTCGAACAAGATTTTTCTGAAAGTAAAATAGAAGATACCAGCTCAACAACGAATCAACAGCAACAACCGACTTTCAAGAGATATTTTACATCTCGAATCCGACGTTTCCTAATTTTAGGGCTTGCAACTTGTGTTGTTGCGATCGCTACCGCATTTATCCTCCAAATGTTTATTTCTAAAAAAGACGAATCACAGGTTAGTACTCTAGCCTTCAGCAGTTCTTTTTTAGACTCTTCCTTGGGCTTTTTCACTGTCGATATAAATGAAAAAGCAGCACATATCAAAATTACCCGTACTGGTAGCAAGCATGGGGCAGTCAGTGCAGAATTGAATTTTGGGAAGAACTGTTTTCCTGACGAACTCAACTATACTTTGCAAATAGATGATGTTCACGAAATCAATGATAGTCCCCGAATTGTTCGGTTTGAGGGTGGTAAAACAGGAGTAAAAAAAATTATAATTCCCATTTTAAATAATGGGAAGAATGATTTTTTCCAAAAATCTATTAATTTATGCTTGACTAAACCTCAAGGTAAAGTTCAGCTTGGTGATCGAAACAGAGCGATTTTACTTATTCAAAATAAAAATTATTTGAGTAAAATATTACGTTCTGAAAATCTAGAACTACTATTAATTATTTCTACCTGTATTATTATGCTGTATGTTACCTGGCGGCTGTGGAAAATTCGACAGACAGCCTCTTCCAGAGATGAGGCGATCATCCCTGAAACTTACACCAATTTATCTAAAACAATGCTGTCTCCTGAAGTCATTCGGACAATGGCTGACGAGATTCAAGTTTCTAAAGCAATCAGGCGCGAGGACAACGGACTTAGCGAATTCCCCCTAATCGTTAACGATTTGCCTGTCACCCATCGACAAATGAAGCAAGGGTGGCGTTATCTGCGTCAGTTTAGTCGTCAGGGGCCACCCATCGAGCTAGATATGGAAGCTACTATTCAACAGGTTTCCCAGCACGGGGTTTTAGTCAATCCTGTGTTAGTTCCGCGACGTACCAACCGCATAGAACTTCTGCTGTTAATCGATGGAGATGGTTCGATGGTTCCGTTTCATCACCTTTCTCAAGAGTTGGCAGATACAGCATTGCGTGGTGGACGCTTCAGCCAAGTTAAGGTTTACTACTTCCACAACTGTCCAGATGAATATTTATACCGCGATCGCTATCATTTAGAGGCAGAATCAATTGATAATTGTTTATCAAACTTGCCTAAAGCCAGAACAGTTTGTTTGATTTTCAGTGATGCTGGCGCAGCACGTGGTGGATTTAGTTCTAGGCGAAGGCGGTTGACAAAATTCTTTTTAAAAGAGTTACGCCAGCATGTACGCTATACTACTTGGCTCAATCCGGTTCCTCGCGCTCGCTGGGAAACTACAACTGCCCATGACATTGCGGCTTTAGTTCCCATGTTTGAGGTAAATCGTCAGGAATTTTACAGAGCGATCGATGTTTTACGAGGACAGCATCAACCTTTGGGGGAGGTACGCTAAGATGACGAATCCTAGTGCTTTATTCCCGGAAACGCGCTCTCAGGAAATTGAGCAGGCGATCGCATCATTCCAGAGACGATTTACCGAAGCCCATGTATATCTAGCCTATCATGCTGCCTTGCCCATCGCTCTTACGCCCCATTTGACTTACTGTCTATGGGCAACTTTTCCGATGGACATCGCAAACCAAGACTTGAAAGTGCCGTGGATTGCAGTAGCAGACTTACTCCTTTCTCCGCTTTGTAAAGAGGTAGGACATGAACTATATGAGATGGATGCAGATTTACGCAATTATCTATTAGACCAAATGATTCATCATCCTAGCTTTGGTCAGAAGCGTGTTGAGGAATTAGCCCATTTTTTATTGTCCTACGTACAGCGAGAATTGAATGATTCTAAATCGTCTATCCAAACTCTGGCTCAAGCTCAACGTTGGACGGCACTTGCGTATGTTTATCCGGAAGCTGTCGCCCATGATTTAGCTAGCAAGCTTAACGAATTAAGCCTTAGCGAAAAAACAGAATGGCTGCGGCTGACATCATTAACAGAAGCGATCGCAACTCCTTTACGTCAGGCCCATTTTGAATCCCTACTCATGTATCTTCAGGGTATGCGCCAACTGGCTCGTGGCAATCATATCCAAGCAGAATCAACCCTCAAATCTTTGCCGGCCCATAATAATCGAATTGTCGTCGCCGGAGTCACTTTACCGATTCCTAACTTCCAAGACTCTAATTGGCATATCAACCCGATTGCATCCAAAGCTACCTCACTAAGATCATTTAAATTTGAAATAGCTAAACTGATTCGTCAACCCCGGTTTATGCGGTTGGGTTCACGCTGGGTAATCGACCGACAAGAACAACAAGCAACCCTATTTTATGAGCAATTAGAGGCACAAGTTAATTTAGAAATGGTGCGTATACCAGAAGGCAACTACTGGATGGGAACTGCACAAAACGAAGGAGGCTACCGCGAACGCCCTCAACATCGAGTCACCATTACCTCCTTATTTTTAAGCCGTTTTCCTGTGACACAAGCCCAGTGGCGGGCAATTGCCAAGACTACCAAAGTTAGGATTGAACTGAATTCTGACCCCTCCGACTTTAAAGGTGATAATTTACCTGTGGAGCATATTACTTGGTTTGAAGCGATCGAGTTTTGTGAGCGTTTGCAATTACAGACTGGAAAACCCTATCGTTTACCCAGCGAAGCCGAGTGGGAATATGCTTGTCGTGCAGGGACAGAAACCCCATTCTACTTTGGCGAAACGATTTCTCCTCAACTTGCCAGTTATGACGCAAGCAAACGATATCGTTCCGGTCCCAAAGGCCGATCGAGCAAACAAACTAGTGAAGTAGGTTCTCATAACGCAGCGAATGCTTTTGGACTAGATGAAATGCATGGCAACGTCTGGGAATGGTGTGCCGATCACTGGTATGACGACTACACAAATGCACCAGTAGACGGAAGTGTCCGAATTACTAACAACCGCGTTTCGCCTAGAGTTATCCGGGGTGGTTCCTGGATCAATGAACCCAATATATGTCGTTCTGCCTATCGTAACGGTTTTCCTCCTGACAACAAAGTGGTTACAATCAGCTTCCGAGTAGCGGTATCATTGCATACAGTAAATCTCAAATAATCTTTTGATGTGAGAGGATGTTTTAAAAGTATTGGGTGACTAGAAGTCGCTACTAAACAAAGCTTAGTCCATCTCCGTGTACTAATAGAAAATCAAAGGTTTCAAACCCACCTGCGTAGGTTTTGTCTGTATAGCCGCACCTGTGCCAAGGCTAGTATGAATTGAGACTTTATAAACATCCTCTGAGATATTTATTGCTTTTCCTTATAAAAAGTTCATAAGACTTATCCATTAGTACCCTGATAGGTACTATTAATGCTGAACAGAATGTGGTATGTATTAGGTTTATATCTTAGGGAAGAGGTAATAAAATCTAATTTATGAGTACCCTTTCTGAACTTCAAAGCAAAAAACTTGGATTGTTTGAATTAATATCATTAGGCTTCGACATATATCTTAAAAAAAATCGGCTCTTCCTTGGTTTTCTTTTAATATACTTGCCTTTTGTGATTATTTTAATCGGGTTTTCAGAATCCATCAGTTACAACTTTAATTCACTTTTTTTGAGTTTATCTTTTCTATTTTATATTTTTTATATATTCGTAATAGTTCCAATTTACGTTGTTACTCTTTCTCTCCTTACAGAGAGTTGTGTTTTTCAGGAAAATATTCAACCTAAAGCTATAGTTAGACGAATATTATCGCGCATCTTACCCCTGATTGGTTTATGGGTAAGATTTTCGCTCACTTCATCTTTACTTTTTTTACTGCTAATTGTTCCAGGCATTATTTATAGTGTAAACAACGGCTTCTGTCTTCAGGCTTTTATTCTCCGAGATCAAAGAGGTAAGGCAGCATTTCAATATAGTAGAACATTAGTTAAAGGAAATTGGTGGAAGACGTTTTTCTTATCATTGCTATCTTATATAATCGTTTTCGGCTTGCAGGGAATTTTTAACAAAATCCTAAGTACTGTTATTGCGAACTATCCAATAGTAGTTGTTGTTATATCCAATGTATTGGCACAAGTAATTGGTCTTGGAGTTACAATTGGTGGAGTTTTGCTCTTTCTTAACTTAGAATTTCAAAAACAATAACACAAGAAATAAATCTTTTTAATCTGCACGTCATCATTTAAATATGGCTGAGTTATCTGTCCTAACTATTTTATTTTTAGCAGCAAATCCAGTAGGAAGCTCTCAGTCACGTTTGGAGCAGGAAGCACGAGATATTAGTGATGGGTTACTAAGAGCACGACATCGCGGTCACTTCAAATTTGAGCAACGATGGGCGGTACGTCCTAGAGATATTCAACTAGCTCTGCTAGAATGTAATCCTCAGATTGTTCATTTTGCTGGACATCGCAAACAGGACAAGATATTAGAACAAAAAGAAACCATAACTCAAGAGTTTGCTACAGAAACAGAAACTGAGCAAGAGGAAGGATTAGTATTTGAAGATGATACCGGACATATTCATCTTATTTCTGCCAAGGCTTTAGCAGATTTATTTAAGTTATTTTCAGATCAGGTGAACTGTGTTCTGTTGAATGGTTGTTACACCGAGGATCAAGCAAAGATAATTGCCCAACATATTCCCCACGTAATTGGGATGAAGCAATCAATTACCAATAAAGCGGCTCTAGATTTTGCTCTGGGATTTTATGATGCGCTAGGATCTGGTCGGTCAATGGAGTTTGCTTATCACCTGGGCTGTTCAGCAATTAAAATGGCAGGACTGTCTGAACATTTGACTCCTATTCTCTATAAAAAAACACCATCTAATTCTATTTCTGCGCCAGATGATTCTTCTAAGTTAAATGCTATTCTAGGCAATGGTAAAACTCAGAACATATCTTCAAAACGGCATATTCAAGAAAAGCGCGAAGACTTAGAAGAAGAATATCAAAATGTTCGTAAAAAGTTGAAATTTTTGAAACAAGAATGGAATATTAAAACTGATTCAGAAGCTAAATATGAGCTTTCACAACGAATTGAACAGTATCAAATTCAATTGCAAAATATTGAAGAATTGCTTGAGGAATTGGAAATAAATAAGGGTTAAGCAAGTGTAAATAATTAGAAGATGGTGTATATTTTCGGTGTGTTACTACGTTAGTGTAACGCACCGAAAACCTGAATCAAATTACTTTCTTACATATCTCCTTTATATTCTTCTAACAATTGTGGAATGTGATCGTACCCATCTACACCAATAACCGCAATAATTTTTGGACGATGTTGCTGTAAGAACTTTTGGAAAGCTTCTGTCCCGATTTGTCCTTGTAAAATTGTCAGTAACCCTGCTGCTTGACGCCACTCGCTAGAAGCAATTTGTTCTAAAAGATACATTCCCAAGCAACCTGTGTAAACAGTTTTTTCAGAATTTTGCAGATGATAATAAGCTTCTGCTAAATAAGCTAAGTTCCGCCCTTGCAGATACAAATCACCGGAAACTTGTGCTGTTTTAAAACCATCTTCAAGATATTTAATTGCAGTTTGGTGTTCTCCAATTACTAGATAGGCAATTCCTAAGCTGCTGACACATAAAGCTTTACTTTGAAGATCGCCTAATTTTTCTGATAATTTTAAACCTTGTTCCAAATAGTTAATTGCGGCTTCATAGGTTTCGGGTTCTAGGTTTTCTAATTCCTGAGCTTGCATAACTTCGCTGTAACCTAAATTTACTAGCGCGTTTGCTTCTCCTGTCCTATCGCCTGCTTGCCGACTTAGTATTAATGCTCGCTGACTGTAGTTAATTGCCTCAGCATAATTTTGCTGTTGCACGTAGGTACGGCTGAGGTGATTGAGATTGGCAATTTCACAGGTGCGATCGCCTGCATTTCTGGCTATCTCTAGCGCTTGCTGATGAAAATCAATTGAGCGCTGGTATTGTCCCAAAGCACGCTGAGAATAGCCTAAAAGTGTCAAAATCCGCGCCTTTTCCTGAGTTCCCTCGCCTCGTCGTAGCGGTTCATCTAAATAATCTAGGGCATCTCGTAAATAGGTGCCAGTAAAAGAGGCAAAAATCCCGCCATAAAAGGGAAAATACGGACGCTGGGCAAAGGTTCGTAAAATCTGGAGCATGATTTGAGAACAGGCATCGCTATATACTGTCCCAATACTTCTAAAACCACTTGCTAATTGACTCCAAATCACTGCAAAGGTCAAAAAAGTGGAAATGGACAACTTTGGCCCCGCTTTAACATCGTAAGCTTGTTGGTCAAACCAGTTAATTAGTCCCCGTTGCAAAAACTGTAAAATCAATGACATTTCCACCCAATCTCTGAGGGTAATACCATGCTGTCGCTCGGCAAACTCTATTGCGGATTCTTCCCTAGCTAAGGTGCGGAGTAGTGTTTTGGGTAACTCACTATTGAGTTGTTTAGCCCAACTTGCCCAAGGGCCACTTTCTCCCGGTACGCCGCCAAATCCCAAAGATTCTTTTTGCTCGTACATCCAACTGAGCAAGTTGTCTTGCAATCGCTGCCAAGAAGCTAAACCACGGGTAATCCCTTCGGAAAATTGTTGTAAATCAGCATCTGCTTGAGCAAATTGCTGCAATGCCTTTGATAACTGCTGTAACTGTTGTAAATTTAGCGGATACTTCTGATTCGGGTCAGTAACCCGGATAAATGTTGCTAGACGCTCGGCAGCAGGGGCTGTGGTAATTTCTGTAGCTGCAAAGGCGATCGCTTCTGTGGCTTTGTTTTGCTCTTGCCAGCGTTGCCATTGACTTTGAATCGTCTTAATGGCTCTCAAACTGCGAGTTGCCTTGGCTTTCTTGAGTTCGTCTTTTTCGCTATCTACTTGACTTTGGAGGGAATTCAGGCGATCGCTCAAAGCTAGCTCAAAGACTTCCCCTGTACCGGAAGTAATTCCTTTAAGCAGCATTTGGTACACCTGTTCTACAGAGCTAATTTTGCCCTTGAGGGTGGTTTCGACAATTTCATCGATTAAGGCAAGATAGCGATCGCTTAATGGCAGAGAGTCTGGCACTTTGGCTACTAGGAGAATGTCACATCAATTCTAATTCTAGTCTTGGCAGCAGAGATAGGGGAAACAATTGGCCACTTTTGAACAGTCATGGTCATAACAAATGCAAAATTTTTTCAAAATTTATTTAGCGATTTGTTATCATTCCTTGAGTGATTCGCTGTTTAACTACACGATAAAAGAATAATGGAATGCCTACAATATAACGGTCTGCTAGACGAGTAGGTTCAGTAATTAAGCGTGTTAACCACTCCAGACCATTATCAGTCAACCAACGCGGGCCGCGATATATAGAGTCAGTATAAAAATCTAAACAAGCACCTAAAGGTAAAAATACAGTAGTTTCAATTTTATTGAAGTTATCTAAAATCCAGCGTTCCTGTAATGGCATACCAAAACCAATATATAAAATATCTGGTTGGAATTTATTAATTTTTTTTATTACCAAATCATTCTCTTTTCCTGATTTATCAAAATAACCATGATGTCCCTGTACGCGTAAATTAGGCGCAATTGATCTTAACTTAGTAATTGCCTTATCTACTACGCCAGGTTTTCCAGCTAACAAAAATAAAGAAAGGTTTTCTTTATCACATTTTAATGCTAAATCTTCTATGTAATCTGGTGCTGTCATTCGATGTGCAGATTGCATTGAATAACCGTTGAATCTAGCTCCTACCATTACACCAAATCCATCACAAAATACTAAATCAGCCTTATTCAAAAAATCTCGATACCAAGACTTTTCATAAGCGAAATTCATTGCTCTAATATTCACATGTCCTACAACTGTCTTTTTTTGGCTTTTTGCTGCTTCTATTAAATAATCAACTAATTCTTGTACTTTAACTTTATGGAATCTTGTATCAAATAATTTCACTTCAGGAAAAGTTTTCATTTCTGCACCTACCTCACTTATTAGCCAGTATACCAAGTTTAGAATAATTACCAACGACAAAAGAATAATACCTTTATCATTTATCATTACCTTGAATTTTACTAATATTAAATCCATACCTTTTCAACGCCTATTATCCTTATGCAGAAAGAAGTACGTCGTTTTTAAGATTGGTATTTAATATATAGCGTAGGTTAGTTCAACCTATTTTTGTCAAGATGATTCTAAATTGATAGCTGCTGTATAAATGCATCTTAAAGATGTAAGATAATTGTTTATGTCCAAGTGTTTAACTCTGACTCGTGCATTATTTCCCAAAGATATTCTCAGATTTTCGTCTGCAATTAAGGATTGCATTGCCTCTGACAATTGTTGAATATTCCCCGGATTAACTAATAAACCATTCTGATTTTGAGTAACTATTTCGGGTATTCCTCCTACTGGGGTCGTGATAACTGCCAAACCCCAACTCATTGCTTCTAGTAGTGCCATAGGCAGACCTTCGTTGTAGGAAGGTAACACAAAGACATCAGCTTTAGTTAAAAGCTCGTCGCGTTTTTCTTTATCTACCCAATCAAGAATAGTGATATAGTCAATAAGATTTAGAGTTGGGAGCAAACTACGAGCTTGTTCTACATTTCCATCCCCCGCTATAACTAACTTGGCTTGGCTTTGTTGAGCAACAGACATAGAAGCAAATGCTTGAATTAAATCAAAAGTACCTTTGCGCTCACCAATGCGTCCTAAAAATAAGAAAAATATCTGTTTGGAATCTATCCGCTGTGGAACTTGTGCAGGAATTTTTACTGGGTTAGGCAGAACAATAACTTGTTCTGATTTCAAGCCAAGATTCTCAATGTAAAAATTTTTCCAGCTATCTGATAAAACAATGAAACGGGTACATTTACAAAACGACCAACTTAACCACTGCTTAAGCAATTGAGGTAGTTTAGAGTAAAACAAATGAAAATCAGCACTATGAGTATGAATTATTACTGGTTTTTGAAATAGCCAACCAATCAGAGTAGTGATTGAATGACGAAAAGCGCTACCTCTATCTGAAACATGGATGTGAATTAGGTCAGGTTTTTGGTTTAATAAATTCCAAAACAACTTACTTATTGCCTGCAAAAACACTAACACTTTATGGACAGTAGAACCATTCGGTAAAGTAATAATGTGTTTAATTTGAATATCAGAGCTAGTTTCTTCAAGAATGAGCTTTTCCACAGAAACTATTCCACCTTGGCGCTCCAAGCTTTCGCCCAACATAGTAATTTTTATGGAACTCATAATTGCTATTAATATGTTTTGGAAATTGAGTACATGGCTATTTATATAAACTATTGAACGAATTTCTTTTAGTTTATATTCAAAGGTTTACTCAAAGAGCATTTTGAAAGTTAATGGTACTAACTTTCAAAATGCTTGATCGCAGATCCACAAATTTATTCAATGTACACTTTTATGATTTTACAGGATGATCTCCATAACAAAATTCTGCCATAGGGATTGTTATGAAGATATTTAAAACATTGTTGTTAATAACAGCATTTTAGCATTCTTTCATAACTCAAAGCTAAGTAACAATTTTTTGTTTAAGCTAAATCATGTATTTACAAGTAAGAAAAACTAATGAATTTATTTGAGCTTTTAGTAGGGGAAGACAATCATCCAGCTTTAGTTACCCCTGAAGGGCGATCGCTAACCTATAAGCAATTACGCGAGAATGTTATTGGACTGGTATCTCAACTCAACAGCTTTGGATTGAAACGGGGAGAACGCATTGCCATTGCCATGACTAACGGTTCACCAATGGCGATTAGCTTTTTGGCTGCTGCCCTATGTGGCACTGCTGCACCCTTAAATCCCAAATACAAACAAGAAGAATTTGCCTTTTACTATCAAGATACCCAAGCAAAAGCACTGATTACGTTGTCTGAGGGGTCAGAAGCAGCCATTGCTAGTGTCACACCTGACATGATACTGATTAATGCCAAGATAAATACTGACGGCACATTAAGCTTTGAATTAGTTAAAAAAGGCTCAGAACCAGCAGAATCTGCGAATCCCATAGCCCCTAACGCTGATGATATAGCGATGATTCTCCACACTAGCGGCACTACCAGTCGTCCCAAGCGTGTGCCCATTCGTCATCGCAACTTAATCGCTTCAGCCGGCAACCTGATTAGTGCTTACTCACTCACAGCAGCTGATACTACACTTTGCCTAATGCCCTTGTTCCATGTTCACGGATTGGTGGGCTGTTTGCTGGCAACTCTGGCTTCGGGTGGTACATTAGTTTGTCCCAATGGTTTTAATGCCTTGGAGTTTTGGAAACTGGTAAATATCTACAAACCTACCTGGTACTCCGCAGCGCCAACCATGCACCAGACAATTTTGGCGCGTGCAAACCGCAACATAGAAATTGTCAAAGCTAACCGCTTTCGTTTCATTCGCTCTAGTAGCGCTTCCTTGCCGCCGATTATCATTGAACAGCTAGAGGCAACTCTTAATGTTCCTGTAGTGGAATCTTACAGTATGACTGAAGCATCTCATTTAATGACCACCAATCCCCTACCACCAAAAGTTAGGAAACCAGGTACTGTAGGTTATGGCTTCGGTGTAGAAGTGGGCATTATGGACTCTGAAGGCAACTTGTTATCTAAGGAAAGCTTGGGCGAGGTGGTGGTAAAAGCACCCAATGTTATAGATGGCTACGAAAACAATCCAGAAGCTAACGCCACTGCTTTTGTGAACGGTTGGTTCCGTACAGGGGATCAAGGAACTGTGGATGCAGACGGCTACCTCCGCTTGACTGGACGGATTAAAGAATTGATTAACCGGGGCGGGGAAAAAATTTCTCCTTTAGAAGTGGATGATGTCTTGCTACGCCATCCCGCCGTCGCCGAAGCCTTAGCCTTTGCCGTCCCCCACAAATCTTTAGGAGAAGATATCCACGCGGCTGTGGTTCTGAAAGCAGAAGCTGGCGAAAAAGAACTTTTAGCTCACTGTGCAACTATGCTGGCAGACTTCAAAGTTCCCAGGCAAATTCACATTTTAGATCGACTACCTCGTGGTGCTACCGGTAAACTGCAACGGTTGGCGATGGCGAAATTGCTGAATATAGGGGAGTAGGGAGTAAAGGAGCAGGGGAGCAGGGGAGCAGAGGAGCAGGGGAGCAGGGGAGCAGGGGAGCAGAGGAGCAGAGGAGCAGGGGAGCATAGAAAGCAGAGGAAGTGATTTGTATCAGCAATTGGGAGATGGCGATCGCTAAACTTAAACATTTTTCATTTTCAGCCACGAGCGTGGCGGCGGGACAAGTATCTTCTACAAAAACAGAGATTGAACAGTCAGATCCTTCTGCGTGATACTGAAGTTACGCTGTTCTCCTGTGGCAACGAATGAAACGATCGCTTCACACGCCACAGCTACGGTTAACATTACTAGGTTTCGTGTCAGGGGATAATCACAGACATCATCATTAACCTCGGAAGGAACGCGATAAACGTCATTCCAAATCACTTCTGCATAATCTGCTGATAGTCCAGCATGAAGGCAGGGTACGCTTAATTTCTCAGCATAATCTTTCACTGCTTGACGTGCCACGCTATTGTCAAAGACATCAATAATTAGCTGGCTGTCTTGAAGTAATTGATTTGTATTTGCTGGTGTCAACTCCTTTGTTTTGGCATCAACTTTAGTACCAATTGCTCGATATAAATTGTTCGCCAAAATCTTAGCTTTGAACGCTCCCACATCAGAACGGTAGTAAGGCTGAGTCGAAAGGTTACGCTCCTCAATGCGATCGCGATCTATTACTGTAAGTTTATCAAAACCAGACCGAGCTAAGTTTTCCGCAATGTTAGCTCCTAATGCTCCAGCGCCACAAATGGTTACAGGATAATTTTTTAGCTTTGCCATCACAGTATTGCTGCGGTAAAGCTGTTCGTGAAAAAAGATACTCATTGTCCTCACCACTCTCGTTTTTCCATGACACCTACTAAGGATTGCAAGTCAAAATCGCGATCGCGTCCACTCAGACAAATGCCAGAACTGACAACAGTCAAGTCATCTTTAGCGATCGCACTACTATGGCGAACACCATCAGCAGTTGTCCAATCGACTGTCCAATAATCGCCGCGATCGTGGAATTGATTTAATTCACCGCCACCCATCCGCAATGCCTTTTTCAGTCGCTTTTCATCCTGTTGGGGTTGAGTAAAGCCCTCAATGCGCCGCGTTGCTAATTCATACACTGTGCGGATTTCTGGAGTAATGCCCTTAAACTGTAATTCTTCAGCAGGAATGAGTTGCTTAACGGCAGATTGCAGAGTTTCAACAATTGCCGGATCGGTTCGGCGATCAACTTCCTCAAACCAGCAAGACTGTCCATTCCAACGGGCAATAATTTGCTCAAAGGTAACGCCCTCGGTAACTAAATGGACTGCGATCGGCTTAACTACCTTCAACCGTTGACGCATATCTACTTCATCCACAGGGTATGCTAACCAAGTTTGTTTTTGCAGTTGATGTGCTAACCGCAGTCGTATTTGGGGAAAGTGTTGCAGATATTCTGTAATCTGGGGCAAGTCTGCTTCTTCTACAACCGTTGCTGTTTTTTCATCCACAGCCTTAAAGATGCCCCAACCTTCAAATTTACTAGGCTTTGGACTGAAGGTGTAGATCATCCCAGCTACCCGTGTGCGAACTCGTCCACCTTTGACACAGGGCGCGAGGAATTGGGTTGTAGACAATTGTGCTTGTGCGATCGCAATTTGGTTGATTAGCTTAAATATGTTAGTCATAACTAATACCAATTTTCAAAAATAAGGCTACCAATGCTACCAATGCAACCCTATAAAATCTGATTTTCTTGATTACGAATTACGAATTAATAAAATTCTGCGTGCAAGTTGGTGGAGCATTGCGTGTTCTCAGTTACTAGAGGGACTCCGCTGGTGAGTTGTTGCACACTCTTTCAAGGATGGCTACTTTTAAGCCTACCTCCCAGGTTCTTTGTACTCCCCGTTCACACACGCCCACTGTATTTGACAGTGTTACTTTTCCTCTCGTACTAGTATGTAGGCTCCACGAGTTGGGGCACGCAGGATATTAATATAATACAATGTACTACAAATAATTGCTACTTTCCCGATTACAAGACAAGAGATAAAGCTAGATGAAGATGATTGAATTATCTACTGCGTCAGCGATCGCTCATTTGCACCTGCCATGCGTAAGGGCAATGGTACGGAAGCATCCTTCATATAGGCGATCGCACTCGCTATGCATAACTAAATATAACTATTGTCACTGTAACTAATTAGCACAAGATAGTACAGGTTGCCTTACTAAAAATCTACAGCGATCGCAGTGCAGTAATGGTATCAACGTTATTTTAATGATTGGTAAAGTACAGGGTTTGAGTTTCCAAAACCTCTTGGTTAACACCCTAGCATCTACCTACAGTAAAAAAACTAAGGGTACAAATACTATGGTAGTTTAAACAGAAGTATTAGAATAAATACCTTTTGTTGCTTAGAAATGGAGTAGCTATTTTGTTGAATATCAAATCTTTGTCAATAGTTTGTACAAGCACGTCGTTACTTGTATTGGGTATTAATGAAATAGTGTCTGCTTCTTCCTTTAATCTGACACCTGTGTTTGACAACGTTGCTAGCTACACTACTACTATTACTGGAGATAATAATCTAGCTGATATTTACTATCCTAATCCTACAGACTTAAAAACAAGCAATTATTCTTTTCCAGTAGCACTATTATTACAAGGCGCACTAGTTGACAAATCAAATTACTCTAATTACGCTCAACAAGTTGCACGCTATGGATTTGTAGTAGTGGTGCCAAACAGCAAGCGTATAGCTCCAATATTTGGCGAAGCATTATTACCCCAAACTAGCCAAATTGATACAGCTTTACAACAAATTGTAGTTGAAAATAAGAATGTTAGTTCACCTATTGTAGGCTTGCTGGATACAGAGAAAGTAGGATTATTGGGTCATTCGTTAGGCAGCGCCGTAGGATTATCTGCAATTGGAAATTTATGCTTGACACCAACACTTTGTCCGGGTTCTTTCTCTCGACCCAAACAAATTGTAGCAGGAGGATTCTATGGTGGTGGTCTTCGCAATGAGAATGATGTTTATCTTCCTATTAACAATGATGAAATACCAGTTGCAATCCTGCAAGGGGATCGTGATGGCAGAGCGCTGCCTTTCCGGGCTAGTTTAACTTATGACAAAATCAAAAATCCACCTGCTGCACTGATTAATATCAAAGGTGCTAATCATTTTAGTATCACAAATACAAATAATCCTGCTGGTGCAATTCCTGACCCGATAAATTCTACACTTAATCAAGATGTAGCTATTAAAACAATTGCCCGGTGGAGTGGTTTGTTTTTACGTGCAAGTATTCTTAATGATAAAGACGCTTTTAATTACATTTATTACACAGGTGATGCTGCTGACTCCAATGTGACAGTAAAGAGTAAACGTGTTCCTGAATCGGCATCGACTGTTGCACCTTTAGGGATATTGTTGGCTTATTTTACGATTACTCAACTACGAAAAAGAATAAATGAATCAAAACGTCATTTTAATACCAATGCCTAAAACAGTTCTCGTTACTGGAACATCCAATGGTATTGGTAAACTGGCTACTATTTACTTTGCCAAGCACAGATGAAACGTTGCTGCAACAAGGTGAAATTTTAGTAGTAGCAACCTTTCTTTTGAGAAAAACTTTTTGATGTACTGACAGTCTGATTAAAATTTCCAAAGTAAGCAATGCTTACTATTTGTAATAATAAACATTGCCACACTTTAGAACTTACTTATCCGATCGCACAAGCAACGGCATATCCAGAATCTCCATCAGCAAATCCAGACGAGAGGGACGCGTTAGCAGTGGGACGATGTTCGGCAAACTGTAGTAGTCACCCGCGAAAGTAAACGTATCTACAGGTGCTTGCTGCTGCTTCAGTTGGCTCTCCACCCAGTTGTAATGATTACCCACACGGACAATCACCACATTGGGCATTATCGCTAACTCCCGGCAGTAGTTCTTGTAAACTTCACCGAAGTAAGGAGCCGCATTTTCGCCCTCATCCGTCACCAAAATTATCTGGTCAACTACCTGCTTCTTCTTCCGCATGGCTTCCAATGCACAACCGATACTAGTACCACCGCCTGCATTGATATGCTGGAAAGCACGCTCCCAGTCGGTCAACTCCTTGCCTTTTGCCGTAACAGCGTAAGGAATGGTGTCGAAGGCGTAGACAAACAGTTCTGCCTTAGTGATACCAGAAATTAGGGCAGCGAGTTGTTTACCGATCGCGATCGCATTTTCCATTGAACCAGACTTGTCCACCAATAAAGCAGTTGGACGAGCGATCGCACCACGCCGCTTCACCTGCTCGTTTGTCACCTTTTCCAGTCGAGCAACGGTGTCTGCGTCAAAATCTCCTGCGTCTGTTGCAATCTGTGCTTTAAATGCTGAGACACGCCCACTTTTAGACGCTGCTTCCAGCTTGGAATCAATCAGCTTCTTAACTTCTGGATGATCCATTGCGCCTCTAGTCTGGAGAGACTTGAGGTTGTTGATCGCTTCTTGAGGAGACATGCTGTTGATTAACGCCACTAAGACAACTGGTGTAAGTTGCTTGATCGCACCAACTGCGATCGTGTATGGAATTTTGAACTCCACAATCAGCCGTGCCTGTTCTGCCGCATTTGTTGCCTTAGCAAGCTGCTTCAGCACATTTGCTAAGGAACCCTCTGGAGGAGTATCGCGGAATAGAATCGCATTTGCCCGTTCATTTGGCTTGATGTGCAGCGAAGCATATAAGTGCTTCATTGCCTTACGACCTCGCAAAGCGGCGCGATCAAACAGAGCCGGATTGCTCTCTCGTACCTTTAGATAACGCCGTACCGCAGTCCGAGCCGAACGAGGCAGTTTATTCTGCTGCTGCTTCATGAAGTCCACCACACGAGCTACCTGATAAGGTGGAAACTCTTGCAACATCATAAATCCAGCATCTCGGTGTTCAGTCAAATTGCTAGTTAACAAATGAGCAACAAACACCTCCTTGTGGTCGCGGACATCACCATGAAGCTGATACCAAACTGCCAGGTGTCCATAGAAAATCGGATCGAGTTCAACAATTAACTGATGAATTTCTGTGACTTGCTCAAGTTTGCGGTGAGGAGTTGTGAGCAAACTGTTGAGCATTTCCAAACGCAGGTCACGTTCTGCGGTATTCATTATGAACCTCCTCTAGTTGTGATGGATGAGGAGGCAGATGTTGCACGCGAGGTGATATCACCGCGCAAGTTGTAGAAGCATTGTGTATAACTTGTGCAGAGTTATGTAAGCTTCTGCGATCAGGGCGCGGCAACAACTGCCAGTTTTGATGTAATGTATCGAAATCGTTGGCACTACTCCCTAAAAGTAGTAGCTGCGTAAGCTGCCATCATATCTGCCGCTATTGCGACAGCACTTTTTGAAAGCAGCGACCAGAACCACAAAGACAAAGGTCATTGTTACCAAGCTTTTCTTGTAGTTCCTTGTCGCCATGAACAAGGCGATCGCCACGTTTAACAGCTTTTTCAGATGGGTAGCCACGACGACGTTTGCTCGATGGTTCAAAAGCAGAAATCGTCGAAATCTTCAGGCTCGATGTTGAAAGAATTAATCTTCTTCATCGTTCTCACCTCCATATTTAAATGAAATAAGATCACCTCGTGCAAGTCGAAAAAGCTGTTGATTCACACACGGGATTTGAACCCGTAGTTGCTTGATCTCAAATCAAGTGCCTATTCCAATTTGGCTAGTATGTAAGCTTCTCCAGTTAGGGCACGAAGTGAAAATTTTAGATTTTAGAAAGTTGATTTAAAATAAATCGAATTTCTTTCTTGTTACACTGCTGTTTCCTAACAGCGTAAATCATTTGACCTCTATACATTGCGGCAGAACGATGAATTATACCTTTGACAATATCCGTCACATAATCAGTTGGTGGTGGTGGAAAATCTTCAAAGGTAATTAAATACCAAATCTCGTTTAGCTTCTGGTATTGATGATAATTATCAATGATGACAATATCAGTTTGTTCCTGCTTTAGCTTCTGCTTTCGAGGTATTTTCTCGGCTGCACAAAGAATTCCGGTTTCAGGATGGATATAGAAGCGATCGCGATGGCTTCCATCTAGCTGATTTCGATACCCTTGGTAAGGCTTGCTATAAAAACCACCATCAATTATTTCTACATACCGTTCAACATAGTCCCACACATGATCTATAACATGCTGTCCTGTCATTGTGCTGGGATCTAATCGTTGACACAGTTGGCTGTAAACGTCATTCCAAGGCTGTCCAACTTGCGATCGCAAAAACCGACGCAGAGGGCCGAGATGGTCTGAAAGATACTTAGATTTATTTATTGGTTTAATCAGGTAGGGATTCAACAATCCATCCTGAATGGCATCCTGGGTGATTTTGTATAATTGCTTCTTAAAGCCAGTCACCTTTTTGAGGCTAATTCTCCTCCCACCGCGAGGACGCTCAATCACAATCTCGCTCAAACGATGTTCGCTCATATCTCACGTTCTTTAAATGCAGTTGTGCTAATTGAGTTGTTATTAAACATGAGTTAGCTAACATCATTGAACTCACCTCCGTATTGAGTAAAGGTTATAGATAAATACGATTTAAATAATTGAAATTCCGCGCAAGTTAGCAAAGCAGTTTTCACGATTGCCTTTACCAATTTGGCTACGCTCCCATCAAAGGGAGCGACAGGATTTGAACCTGCATTCCGTTGCCGGAGTGTGTGTAGACTTCACAAGTTAGGGCGCGGAATTAAGTCTTAAATTACTCCATGCAAGTTCAAGAAGCTTTTTACAGCTACGGTCGCTCTTACCAAATATTGGCAGTGGGCACGCACGCTAAATCTGCGAGAGACTTAGAAATCATGCTTCGCTTATTCGATCGCTCGAACTTTACTACCTTAGGTCCGTTATGAATGTGTATGTATGCTTCTTGTGTTGGGGCACGGATGACTCGGAAATTTAACCATAGACAGCTTCAGGGCGAACGATCAGATCGCCACTAGGACGGCGATCGATTACGTAAGCAGAAAGGCGATCGCTATTCACATCTAAATGTCGAGCAACGCGCTCTTTCACCGCCAGATCGTTCATCCCTGCTGCAATTCCCAATTGTGTTTTTGGCACATCAACAGAACGTCCTTCAAATCGAATATGAACCATTCCAATCACCTCCTGTTTTAATTACGAATTACGAACTTGTACTGAGCGTAGCCGAAGTATTACGAATTCGTATTAGTGGATCTGATCGGGATTGAACCGATACCCTCCCTGTGAGAGTTACACTCACACCTCATGCAAGTTGAAAAAGCTGTGGTTACACCGCAGGAATTGAACCTGCAACTTATCGTTTTAGAGACGATCGCTCTACCATTGAGCAAGTATGTAAGCTTTTTCTGTCAGGGCACAAGTGACATCTGGGAACTCTACCGTTAGAGCTACAGACCCAAGGAAAGCATTATTGCAATGCTTTTGAGGAGGTTTTTATTCATATTACAAATGTAATATACAAAATACATAATGTCAAGTGTCGGGATGGATCGGGCAATTGTCCTTGATGTAGTGTTAATGAAAGCCATCGCCCGACAGCATTAGCAACCTCTTGCCTCACTTCGATTCCTTTCGACTTCGCTACCTCGGCTCCGGCTCCATCAAGCGACTTGTACTGAGCGTAGTCGAAGTAAGTCGAGATGCTCGCCACAAGTCAAGGCAAGTCACTCAGTGATCGGCTGCTCCCTGCCTTCTTCACGACTTTGTTTTTAATTAAAAAATATTGAATGCAGTTGACAAATTCTTCTAATTCTAAAATTAAATTAGTAGTACCTTTAAGGTTTCGATCGCTAGCTAGTTGTTCTAGTTTGTCAGTTGCTAAGTACATAGCTGTGGCTCCAATGTTGGCACTAGCACCTTTAAGGTGATGAGTTTCTCGCGCTATTTGCCCAAAGTCATCAGCTGCGATCGCTGCTTTAATTATCTCTAAACGGGGTTTAATATCTTCAACGCATATTTGCAATAAATTTAATTCAAATTCTTCATCATTGCCCGATATCTGATGCAAGTGTTCCCAATCAATTGCTAAGTCAGTGGAAACTGTCTGTTCATATACACCTGCCTCTTGCTGTGAAACGATCACACCTGTCCAATGCTCTAAAGTCTGTGCCAATTTTTCTTTAAATACTGGCTTACTCAAATAGTCGTCCATTCCGGCATTTAGACAAGTTTGTTCGTCTTCTTTCATCACATTAGCTGTCATCGCAATCACCACAGGACGATGACCCAATGCAAAAGCATCTTCTTGCCAACGATGAATTTCTTTTGTGGTTTCCAAACCGTCGAGAATTGGCATTTGGCAATCCATTAAAATCAAATCGTAAGGAATTTTTTCTAAGAGCTGCAAAACTTCCTTTCCATTAGCAACGACATCGGCTTTGTAGCCCAAACTCTGGAGTTGCTTCAGCGCTACTTTTTGATTCACCAAATTATCTTCGGCTAACAGAATTCTTAACTTGGATTTAGGAGAGGGGTTAGGGGAAGAAGTCAGAATCCCTAAAGTTTCTGTACTCGAAATTTCTTCTGTAGCCTCTAACTTCCTGCCTCTACACCCTTCTTCTGATTCCGGCTGAGTTTCTAAAATATTTATGATGGCATCAAGGAGCCGTGATGGCTTAATGGGTTTGAATAAATAAGTCGCAAATCCGATTTTGAGCGCCTGTTGCACTTCATCTCGTTGATTAGTAGAGGCGAGCATAATCAAAGGGATCTTAGCAATTGCAGAATTGGCTGGAATTTGTTCTTTTATTGTCATGCCATTTGTTTGGGGTATTTGCATATCAACCAAGGCAACATGATATGATTTAGCCTGCTCGCTAGCTTGCTGAATAACTTTAACGGCCGCAGCAATACTGTCAACTCGATCTACCTCCATTCCCCAATGAGTAGCTTGATCGGCGATGATTTTATAATTAGTAGTGTAGTTATCCACTACCAATAAGCGGCGATTTTGCAAAAGTCCGCGCTCGCATTTTGGCTCAACAGGCTCAACTTGTTTGGTAAAAAGCAACTCAAACCAAAACTTAGATCCTTTGTCCATCTGACTTTCTACCCCGATCGCTCCTCCCATCAAGGTTACAAGTTGTTTACAGATGGCTAATCCTAAACCTGTACCACCATACTTGCGAGTGGTCGAAGCATCCACTTGGGTAAATGGTGTAAAGAGTTTGCGTTGGTCTTCAGGGCTAATGCCAAGACCTGTATCTGTAATCGCAAAATGGATAGTGGCTGTAGTCGGAGAAAGCGTACGCAATTCGGCTTGCACTAATACCTCGCCAGCGCTGGTAAACTTGATGGCGTTGCTGATTAAGTTCATCAAAATTTGCCGCAACCTACCAGTATCTCCTTTGAGTTGAGTGGGGACGTTGCGATCGATTATTGCAGCAATTTCTAATCCCTTGTTATGGGCTGAAGGAGCCAATAATTCCACCACGTCTTCTACACAAGTGGATAGGTCAAAATCGAGAGTTTCGAGAGCCATCTCTCCAGCCTCAAGTTTGGAAAGATCCAAAATCTCGTTGATCAAACTTAAAAGAGCGTCTCCACTACTGCGAATTATTTCAATAAAATCTCGCTGTTCTTCGTCTAAGGGAGTATCTAATACCAAACTGGTCATCCCCAATACAGCATTCATCGGAGTGCGAATTTCATGACTGATATTTGCCAAAAAGGCACTTTTCGTCTGAGAAGCTAATTCGGCTTGGCGACGGGCAATTTCAAGTTCTTGTCGCTGATGAGTTTCTGCTGCTAATAGTTGGGCTTGGGTTAAAGCAATACCTACTTGGTCGGCTATTTGCCGCAAAAGATCGGTTTCAAAGTTAGACCAGTGGTGGGAATCGTCACATTGATGAACTATGAGCAAACCGCGAAGTTCTTCTTTAACAAGAATAGGCACAACCAAATTGACTTTGACCCCAAACTGTTGCATTAATTCCAGATGGCTTTGTTCAACTTCCAGGAGATCCAAGTTATCCAGTCCGAAAATCTTGCCTTGACGGTACTGGTGTAGATAGTACTGTTGCAGATATTCTGCTTCAAAGTAGGGGGCGGCGTTGTTTTGCTCTTTGATTGCTGGTAAGCCAGAAACTACTGCTTCAATAACGTTATTTGCAGACTGATCTGGCATCAGCTGATAGATTAAAACTCGGTCAGTCTGGAGAATCTTTTGTACCTCTTCGACAGTGATTTGGAGAATTTCTTCGATGTCCAAAGACTGACGAATCTTCAGGGTGATTTCGGTAAATAGTTGCGATCGCAAATTTTGGCGTTGTATTTCTTCTTCAACCTGTTTACGCTGGATAAATTGCCCCACTTGCTCGCCGATAGAATTCATCGTTTTTACTAAATCTTCGTCAAGGGGCTGGATTTCACGGTTGAAGCAGGTAATGACACCGAGGATTTTGTTACCGCTGCGGATCGGAAAACCAAAAGCTGCGTGTAGTCCTACTTGAGCAGCTATTTTGAAGTTAGGGAAATTAATATCTTTAGCGATATCAGCAATCCAAACCGATTCAGAACTAGCCCAAACCCTTCCAGGTAATCCAATTCCGGGTGCAAAGGTGGTTTGCCGCTTCAGTATTTCAAACTCTTGCATCTCAATGGATGCTTTATGCCAGATATCGAGAAAATGCAGCACATTTGCTTGCTCATCAACCATCCAAATTTCACCCAAATCCCATGCCAAACTCTCACAGATTCCTTGCAATATTTGGTGAGTAGCTTCGCTAATTGTGGCGGACTCTGCTAGAACGCGGGTTGCAGCATATTGTGCTGTCAGATGCTTTTGTGTGCGTTTAGCATCGGTAATGTCAATGCCAGTAGCAACTATGTATTCAACACAGCCCTGATAGTCTTTTAAGATGGTATTCGACCAGGCAATCAGCCGCCGACTACCATCTTTCATTACCCAATAATTTTCATAATTATTGGAAAGTTGACCAGATCGTAACTGGTCAAAAACTGTTTTAACTGCCTCCACCTCTTCAGGAAGTAGTAACAAGTTCCAGCTATACCTACCCCTCACCTCATCAAAGGAGTAACCCGTTATTTGCTCACAGGCTTGATTGAAACGAACAATTTGTCCTTGAGAATCGAGAACTATTACCAAGGCTCCGACTGTATCAAGGACTGCTGAGATAAAGTTGCGTTCTTGATTTAAGGTTTCTTCTGTCCTCTTCCGCTCAATAACCTCACGATAGATCAAGTAGTAGACTACAGCAAGAACGATAAAACTTAGGCAAATAGCGATCGCCAGTGTCAGAATTGTGTTCCGAGTCCAAGTCTTTGCTGCTTGTGACTGCTGTCTAATTCGTCCCCTATTCTCGTTTTCCATCTCATTGATTGCCTTACGGATATCATCCATGAGATTTTGTCGATCATTTTTCAGTAGTACTTGCAACGCCGCCTCTAATCCCTTGTTCTGCCGCAAGTCGATAGTCTGTTTTAGTTCAGTAAGTTTAGCCGTTATCAGAAATTCAAGCGTTGCAATCTGCTTTTGTTGATTCGGTTGAGTTGCTGTTAAATTCTTTAAATTGGCAATTTCTTGATCGACATTACCAAGTGCTGTTTGATACGATTTTAGATAAAGTTTTTCTCCAGTGAAGATGTAACTACGTTGTCCAATCTCAGCATCCTTGACCTGGAACAGTATTTTCTCTAGGCTGTTAAGTTTTTTATAAGTATGTTTTACTATACTGCGATCAAAATTAGTAAATACTCTTGTATTTTGATAAGAAAACACCCCAATCAGAACTAAAATTACCGACGACAAACCAAAACTTGCTGCAATCTTTTTAAAAAATTGCTTGCGTACCATCTGTGGCTGGTTGCTTTTCTTAGTAACAAGTGCCAAACTTGCTAAATTTCGGCGCAATTCCAGTTGCTTGATGACTTGACGAGCTAAAGTTCGTAAAGCCTCTATTTGTTCTGGATTAAGTTCTCGTGGTACGTAGTCAATTACACACAGGGTTCCGAGGGCGTATCCTTCAGGGTTAGTTAAAGGTACACCAGCATAAAACCGAATATTTGGGTCAGATGTCACCAGTGGATTTCTTGCAAACCGTTCGTCATCTTTTGCATCAGGGACGATAAAAATATCAGGCTGGAGAATGGCATGGGCACAGAATGCGAAATCTCGGTGCGTTTCTGAGGCATCCAAACCGACTTTTGACTTGAACCATTGGCGATTTGTATCAATTAAGCTAATTAAGGCTATAGGAGTCTGACAAATATACGAGGCTAAACGAGTCAGATCATCAAAGGTGGCTTCCGATGGCGTATCGAGAATCTTGTACTGCAAAATTGCCTCGATTCTCTGGGCTTCGTTGTCAGGTAATAGTGCTTTCATCCTTGAGCCTTATCTACATTCTGGGGAGTGGGGAGTGGAGGGATAAGGGAGCAGGGGAGGAGAGGAGAAGTTGCCGTAAGTTGCCCCTCTGCCCCTCTGCCCTTTTGCACCTCTGCCTTTTGTGCCCCATGCCCAATTTGGTCAACAAACTTACCTTTAATTAATGACAAGAGTTTACTTAAAAGCGTTAGCGTAATTTTACTGAGTTATATGTTGTTAAATAATCGATCAAATGATTAAGTCCCTGCTGTATTTTTTGTGGGCTGGTTTATTGGAAATTGGGGGCGGCTACTTAATCTGGTTGTGGTTGCGCGAAGGTAAGCCGTCCTGGTTGGGCATATTGGGGGGAATTGCTTTAGCTTTCTATGGGGTTATTGCAACTCTCCAACCAACAAATTTTGGCAGAGTGTACGCGGCTTATGGCGGCGTGTTTATCGCCATGGCAATGCTTTGGGGTTGGAAAGTAGACGGGGTAACTCCAGACCGCTACGACTTAATCGGAGGATGTTTAGCTTTAATAAGTGTTTTAATTATCATGTTTGCTCCCAGAACTTAAGTAAAATTTCTATATTATTGGCAACTAATAACCTTTATTGTGTTCCCTTTGAGACAGATAATAATCTCACGCAAAATTGCAAAAGTTTTTTAGCAACTAACCTGTCAAAAGTAGGCATCTACATGTCTACGTGTTTATGCGGGAGATATAAAGAGAACTCATGATGTAGCATTTTGCAACTACATGAGGTATCGTCCTCCCCAACGCTCACGCAATTTGCTTCTCTCTTCTTTAAGAGACGATCGCGATCGCACAAGTAGGGTATTTCTGTACCTCATATTGGCGTAGCCTCTGTCTTCGACGCCCTGTTCGCGATCGCACGAGAAGTTTAAATCTGCTGCATATTTGTGCAAATTATCGAAAAATACTGACAATAATTTACAATCTTCGTCACATATCACAATTATTTTGGTTTGTAACAGTAGGTAACTAAAAATTCGTAATTTTGCCCAGCTTGAATAAAATACTATTCTTCTATTCTTCAAAAAAAAAGATGCAATGTAATGATTGCGTGTTTATACGATAATTTAAATCTTGGCAACTACAATCTGGATTATATTTTTGTTAACATCTCAAGAAAATTCAGGTTCAGTAACTTTCAAGACAAAAATGTGTCAATAAAAGTAATCAAATGTAGTTAAGGATACAAATTGTTGGTGCTTAGGAAGAAAAAAAAGTGTTGAAGAAAGTTGTGATGATTGGAGCTATCACCCTACTGTTTTTAGGAGGGCCGTTGATGGGCAATGCTTTTGCCCAAACCCCAACTGTTGCCCCGCCTACCGCTGATACTGGAGATACAGCATTTATGCTGATTTCAGCAGCACTTGTGCTGTTAATGACACCAGGATTGGCGTTCTTTTATGGTGGATTTGTGCGATCGCGCAATATCCTAAACACATTGATGATGAGCTTTGTGTTGATGGCGATCGTGGGAGTTACCTGGATTCTGTGGGGCTACAGTCTTTCCTTTGCGCCAGGTTTACCGTTTATCGGTGGATTGCAATGGTTCGGGTTGAATGGTGTGGGGTTAGAAACAACAGATTATCTCAAAGGGTCAAACCCGGCGGAAGTTGTTTCTTATGCCGGAACAATACCCCACCAGGCATTCACGATCTACCAAGCCATGTTTGCGATTATCACCCCAGCCTTAATTTCTGGGGCGATCGCAGAACGAATGAGTTTCCGCGCCTATTCGTTGTTTGTTTTACTCTGGTCAACCTTTATTTACGCACCTCTGGCCCACATGGTATGGGCGAAAGGCGGATTTTTAGGTTTGTATGGTGGTTTGGGTGCCCTCGACTTTGCAGGTGGCACAGTCGTTCATATTAGTTCTGGCGTTTCAGCCCTGGTAGCTGCGATCGTCCTTGGTCCTCGGAAAACCCATCCCGATCGCCTTAGTCCGCCGCACAATGTCCCCTTCATTTTGCTTGGTGCTGGTTTGCTGTGGTTTGGTTGGTTCGGTTTCAACGCTGGCAGTGCCCTATCGGTTGCTAGTGGAACTTCTGGTAACTTAGTCACCAATGTGGCAACAACAGCCTTTGTCGCCACCAATACGTCGGCGGCGGCAGCAACTTTAATGTGGCTAATTTTGGAAGCTGTTTTACGGGGTAAACCAACCGCCGTGGGAGCAGCGACAGGAGCCGTTGCTGGTTTGGTGGGCATCACTCCCGCCGCCGGATTTGTCACACCGCTATCAGCGATTTTAATTGGTTTCATTACCGCCTTTGTTTGCTTCTATGCGATCAGCTTCAAGCACAAGCTAGAAATTGACGATGCTTTAGATACCTTTCCTGTGCATGGTGTTGGTGGTACAGTGGGAGCCATTTTAACGGCTATCTTTGCCACTACTCAAGTCAACGGAGCAGGTAAAGAGGGAGTGTTACGCGGTAATTTTGGTGAATTGGGAGTTGAACTACTAGCAATTGCCATTGCCTATGTAATCGCAGGTGTTGGAACGTGGATTATTCTCAAAGTTATCGATGCTACAGTCGGGCTGCGAGTCAAAGAAGAAGCTGAATTGCAAGGTATGGATATCAACGAACACGGCGAAGAAGGTTATAACTCCGAGTTTGGCGATCGTCCTACTCAGTAATGAGTGCTGAGTTAGGAGTTAGAGTTGTTCCCCAATGCCCAATTTAAGATTGTGTAATTTGCGATCGCTAGCGTTAAAATTTGATTCAAATAATTGGTAAATTTCGCTAGTCGTGTCTACATCTGCAAAAACCTTTCCTATCTGGGCATTTTTCTCGCTGTTAACCAACGGCATCCTAATGTTGGCGGTCATTCTGCTAATTTGGCAACAGCAGAGATTGGCCGCTTTTTTTGGGATAATCGCACCCCCAGAGCCAATCAACCTGAATAATTCACCGCAAATTGCTACACCTGATTTAGGTCGCCGTCACCAACTCACTTATCAAGAGTGGTTAGATATCCTCAACCAAGAAGCTAAGGTCGCCGCTGACCAACATCCTCCGCATTTAACTATCCTGGCGGGAGATTCTCTAAGTTTGTGGTTTCCTCCTGAGTTATTACCCGAAGATAAAAATTGGCTGAACCAAGGAATTTCTGGTGAAACCAGCAATGGACTCTTAAAAAGATTAAAAATATTTGACCGCACCCAGCCAGAGGTGATTTTTGTGATGATTGGCATTAATGACCTAATTCGGGGGATGAGCAATGGAGAAATTTTAGATAATCAGCGGCAAATTATTAATTACCTACGAAAGACTCATCCCACAGCGCAAATTGTTGTCCAATCGATTTTGCCACATGGCGCAGAAGAAGCAACTTGGAAAGGACGAGATAAACTTCTGGCTGTTGCCAATAGTCGCATTCGCCAGTTAAATCAGCAACTGCAAAGCATATCTACCAAAAAAGGTGTCAAATATCTCGATTTACATCCCTTGTTTACCAACAAGCAAGGAAATCTCCGCCGCGAATTTACTACTGATGGCTTACACTTAAGTCCTGAAGGCTATGTGGTTTGGCGTTCTGCATTGCAGATTTATAGCGAGATTGAATTAAAACCTCAGCAAGAACAAGAGGGGAAAAGGTTAAAGGGTTAAGGGTAAAGGCATTAAATCCTTTTCCCTTTGCCCCTCTCTGATAATATCTTTGAATACAACTCTGTATTAATTGCGTCTAGGCGCGAGAAAATAAGAAATAGTGAGTTTAAGTAGACAAATCTAATGGATACAAAAGCTTTTAAGCGCAACCTCCAACATTCAGAAAATTACAATCGTAAGGGCTTTGGTCATCAAGCAGAGGTTGCCACTCAGTTGCAATCTGAGTATCAGAGTAACTTGATTCAAGAAATTCGCGATCGCAATTACACTCTGCAACGGGGTGATGTGACAATCCGACTAGCACAAGCCTTTGGCTTTTGCTGGGGCGTAGAACGGGCTGTAGCTATGGCCTACGAAACTCGTCAGCATTTCCCCACAGAACACATCTGGATTACTAACGAGATTATCCACAACCCTTCTGTAAATCAGCGGATGCAGGAGATGGAAGTAGAATTTATCCCCATTGAAGGAAAGAATAAAGACTTTTCTGTTGTGGGAATTGGTGATGTAGTCATATTACCCGCTTTTGGGGCTAGCGTTCAAGAAATGCAGATACTTCACGAGAAAGGCTGCAAAATTGTTGATACAACTTGTCCTTGGGTATCTAAAGTTTGGAATACAGTAGAAAAGCACAAAAAAATTGATTATACATCAATAATTCACGGCAAATATAAGCACGAAGAAACAGTTGCGACTAGTTCCTTTGCTGGCAAGTATTTAATAGTGTTGAATTTGCAAGAAGCAGAATATGTTGCTGACTATATTATCAATGGTGGCAACCGTGAAGAATTTATGACAAAATTTGCGAAAGCTTGTTCAGCAGGGTTTGACCCCGATCGCGATTTAGAAAGAGTTGGCATTGCTAACCAAACTACCATGCTTAAAGGCGAAACTGAGCAAATCGGCAAGCTTTTTGAGCGGACTATGTTACACAAGTATGGTCCCACTGAGTTAAATCAGCATTTCCAAAGCTTCAACACCATTTGTGACGCTACCCAAGAACGTCAAGATGCCATGTTGGAATTAGTGGAACATAATTTAGATTTGATGGTAGTAATTGGTGGGTTTAATTCCTCGAATACTACTCAGTTGCAACAAATTGCCTTTGAGCGAGGAATTCCTTCTTATCATATTGATACTGTTGAACGCCTTAAATCAGCATATTCTATTGAACATCGGCAATTAAATGGGCAGTTAATAACTACAGATAACTGGTTGCCTGATGGAGAAATTGTTGTGGGAATTACTTCTGGTGCTTCTACACCAGATAAGGTGGTAGAAGATGTAATTGAGAAGATTTTCACATTAAAAGCAACAGCAGCACTGGTTTAACTGTTCTCAGAGGGACTTACAAATAATAAGAAACATTCAATTACTTCTTGTGGGGTAGGCAGCGTTCAACTGAACGTAGCCGAAGTCTTGCCCGCCTTACAAGAGTATTTTTAGTGTATTATGCACGCTGGCAACACATCATTTTGCTGCAATAATCCCTGCTTTGAAAAAAATTTATCATGTCTTGACAGCGATAAATTGGGGACTTTGATTCCGGTTTCCCCCTTTTAAAGTGGGTTATATCATGTTCGCATAATTAGTTATGATTTCCACAATCATTGCACCCCACACGCCAGATGCTCCACTTGGGGAGACCCCAAGACCGCGCTGGCTCCCCTTAATCCCCTCCCCGCTCTTCGGGAGGGGAGACAAAGCGTAGCTTTGGCGGGGGTGGGGTTCTTCGGGTTTAATAAGCAATCAAGGGGACATGATATGACTTGTTTGCTTTTAGCTATCTTCTTCAAGATACTTCAAAAATCTCTTTAGTACTTGATAGCAATTGCTCGTAATCTTTTGGTGTATCAATATCAATATCCCCTAATGGAAACGGAATAGAAAAAACTTCATTGAGGTTATTATTAATAACTTTTTTTGCTCCTGAAGTTTCTTTTAAAGTGGCAAGTTCTGAAAAAAATATCTGACTAAATAGAGCAGGTACACCTAATGTATCTCCATATTCACACGCAATAATTGGTTTTTTTGTCAAATAATATGTATCAACAAGTTGATTGATAATTTTGGGAGAAACAAATGGCTGGTCGCACAGTGTAATAACTACTGCTTCTATTTTTTGCGGAAGATTATTTAACAATTCAATACCACTTTTGATTGAAGTACTCATTCCACAAGCCCAATCCAAGTTATTAACTACTTTAACGGGAAGTTGTTGAATTTGGGGATGAAGCTGTTCTGCATTGGCTCCAAGTACTACTACCACAGGTTGACAAACTGAAGCGATCGCTATTTCTGTAATATATTTTAAAAAGCTACGTCCTTGGTAAAGCAATAGTTGTTTCGGTGTACCCATCCGTGTAGATGCACCAGCAGCAAGAATCATAATGGCTATGGTTGATTTCTCATTGTCTATAGCAGTCATAAAAACTATGTGGTAAGTAGCAAGTTTGAATTGCTTTCATAACATTGGTGAATCGGTTGATTGCGATTTCTTAAAAAATTACCATTGCGGTTTGTTAGCACTGCTTGAATTTCCGCAATAATAGCGATCGCTATTTCTTGTGGTGTATCTGCTCCAATGTCAATCCCAATTGGGCCATGCAATCTTTTTAATTGTTCAGTAGTATAATCTACTCCTTGCAAACGTATATCTTCCAGCAATCTTTCAGTACGCAGCTTTGGGCCTAAAACCCCTATGTAGCGTGTAGGAGATGGCAGCAACATTTTTAAAATCTCCAAGTCGTCAAGATAATTATGCGTCATCACTACAGCAACTGTGTGAGCATTTATAAATACCTGTTTATGTATAATTTCTCGGCGACTAAGAATAACATCACAAGGCATAGGAAATCGTGCTTTAGTTGCCTCATTAGCTCGACAATCGACTACAGTAACGTCCCAACCTAATGCTTGAGCAAACTGGGCTACGGGTACAGCATCATAACCTGCACCAAATATTATTAAAGCTGTAGGTGGTTGGATGACTTCGATGAAAACTTCGGCACTGCCTAAAGGTAACTGATAATTATTTACCCTTGACTTTTGATTAGCAAAGGCTGCTTGACTATCTGCAAGCAGAGATTGAATTAAATTTGCATCTTTGATGTCAGTGATAACTTTACCATCAGGATACAGCAGGAGACGCGACCCAAGTTTGACTTTTACTGCACCTTCAAAAGCAAAGACTGTAGCAATAATACCCAAATGTTTTTTATAAAAACACTCCTGTAAAAAAGCGATCGCATTTGGTGTGCTTTCTCTCTCAAGACGTTCGATGAGAACTTGCACTATCCCATTGCACCCCAAACCAAAGCCCCAAAGAATATCCTCAGAGGCAGTGCTATCGTAAGTAACAACAATTGGTTCGCCGTCTGACATTCGTTGTTGAGTATGCTCAAATACATCGTTCTCCAAACAACCAGCACTGATTGTTCCGATTGTCCGACCTGTATTTGTCATCAGCATTTTAGCACCCGCTCGACGATAGGTTGAACCTTGAGTCTTAACTACAGTCGCAAGAAAAGTCATTTCACCACTTTTTTGACTTGACTCGAAGCCTTCTAAAATTGCTTGTAATTCGTTCATTTTATTGTTTATTTTTCTGTTTTTAGCAGTTTGTCAGCTTGAGCAAGTAGTGCCAATGAAAACAATGTGAGTGATGACTGTGCCATCCTGTGCGATTGTCTATCGCTGCTAGCGTCAAACACAAGTCTCTTTGCTGCCCATTAACGATTGCATTATATGCATTAGACTTCTTGCATAAGTCGGAAAAAGTTCTGTATTGTCCCCTTCCCCTTTAACCTTTACCCTTTTCCCCCTCTTGCAAAAGTGTTTTTTGCAAAAGGTCTATTAGACTGAGGTGCGTGATTAACCGCCGCAAGCATCGCAGTATTGTACTACTCAAGATAAGCGAAAATACCGCTGAAATCATGCGCCACAAGATAGTTGTCAAGTTGAGTCATTTATCTATCGCTGAGAATTAGCACGAAATACTGATTTTCTGTAACTTACAGTGAATACTCTCAACCACCCGCAAGATTAGAGAATTTTATGTTAGGTGGTGCACAAAAACTATGTGTTATTTTAGACGACAAATGCAATCACCATTGAGATGAACACTGAGACGCTGCTGCTTGGGCAAGTTAACTCGGTTTCATCTTTTTTTAGTATTTTGTGGTTGATAACACGTTACTATACAGCGGTTAACCACAAACAAGTCAAACAAGATTATGGCACTAATTATAGGCACTGATGCAGACGACATTTTAGTTGGAACTGATGGAGATGACAGATTTATTGGCAGTGCTGGTAATGATACCATTACCGGTGGAAAAGGTAACGATATCGTTGATTATAGTGGCTTAGAACAACCTGTAATACTCCAGCCAGTAGCTATTCAAAAAAGTGCAATTGGAAATGACACGTTTAAAGATTTTTTTGAAACCGTGATTGGTGCTACAGGACAGACTAACATTATTAATGCTACTACTGACAGAACAAATGTATCAATAATAGCTGATTTAGCTAACGAAAGACTAGAAATCAGAGTTGTAGGTTCGTCGCCGATAGTAGTCAATTTGAAGAATTTTGTAAATGTAATTGGTACAAATCAAAATGACGCAATTATTGGTGACGCTAGAGATAATGAATTATCTGGCAGTGGCGGCAATGACATTATTAGAGGCAGCGCAGGCAACGATACCTTAAATGGTGGAGATGGTGTTGATACGGCTGATTACAGTAAATTGGGTCAAAGCTCTACCATATTCATTGATGGAACTCTTAAAAAAAGTGGTGGATTAGGTACAGATATACTTGGCAATTTTGAAAATCTTGTTGGTGATGCTAGTGCTGTAAATAACACTATAGACGCCTCAATGGCTCCTTCAATACCCTTTTCATTTTTATCCGATCTATCAGTCAACGCCAACCTTGAAACTCAAAGTTTTGTAGTGAATAATCTTCCTGGCGGAAGCACAGCTAAATTCACATTTATAAACTTTGATAATATCAAAGGTACAAATCAAAGTGACACCATTCTTGGAGATAAGCAAAATAATCTGTTATTTGGTAATGGTGGTGACGATACACTTTCTGGCAAAAGTGGCAATGATATACTCACTGGTGGAAATGGTAACGATACTCTCACTGGTGGAGTAGGTGCAGATAAATTTGTTTTTACCAACGTATTAGAGGGTGTTGACATTATTAAAGACTTAAAGGTTACTGAAGGTGACAAAATCCAGATTTCTCAAGCAGGGTTTGGCGCGATTTCAATCAGTGATTTCAGTTATGATGCCCTAACAGGTTCTTTGTTCTTCCAAGAATCTAGATTCGCCATTGTTGAAAATAAGCCTATTGGTTTTCAAGCAAATCTAGATATTCAAATTGTTTAAAATCCGATAAGAAGAAAATAAAGCATTTAGTGTCAGTTATAGAAATCTTGGGTAAGACAAGAACTCGATTGTAAAGTTGAGGAAAGAGAGGAGATATGGTGAGAGAAGTTATTAACCAATCTCCTTCTGTATGCTCCATCCAACCCCCAATGTTGTATCCGCTACGCCTAGCTTGCTTCTTTGCAAAAGTACGCGTAGCGGATACAAAGGGAAAGAAGAAATACTTAACTCAACTGTATTGCCTTACGGAGTAGTAGTTGGAGTACTCGTTGGAGTTGGGGTACTCGTTGGAGTTGGGGTGCTAGGTGAACTTCCAGGATTAACAAGGGAACGAACCTGTTGTAAGTGTTCTTGGAGGACTGGTAGAGTTTGAGCCGCAAATGCTTTCACATCTGAATCTTGTCCCTGTTCAGCTTCAGTTTGAAATAGAGAGACATCTTTTTCATGATTTTGAAGCATCTGATTCAAATATTGGCGATCAAACGTAGCACCAGAAAGTTTGGATAATCTTTGCTGGATTTGCTTATTTTTGCTGTCGAGACTAGTTGGCAGTGTTACACCTTTTTGAGTCGCCAACTGTTTGAGTTGATTGTTTACCAGGGTATGATCTTGAACCATATGCTGTCCATGCTGTTTTACTGCATCGCTAGCTCCACGTTGTGATGCTAGTTGTCCTAGTTGGACTTCTGCTAAACCACCTTGAGCAGCTTCAGTCATAAACTGTTTGTCTACAGAACTGAGGTTATTTTGCCCTGATGTAGCTGGTGATGCACTTGGGGATGGAGATGGACTCTCTGTCGTTCGCACAGATTGAGCAGGTGGAACTTCAGATATATTATCGTCATGGGGCGTAGTTGGTGTGCAACCAGTTGCCAGAGACAAAGCGATCGCCACTATACCAGTAGAATATATTTTGAAGTTGGGCATAATTGTTCTCCTTGAATAAAGCTATATCTTGCAAAGTTGAATGAAAAACTAAGCGCGATCGCACAGTTGTACCTTCCTATTAACTTTTCAAGGCTTTGAAGATAAATACATCTTCCAATCGACAGACTCAGCAATAGATGTAAGTCACACCTACCACCTACGCAATTTTGTAAGCGTAGTCCGTGGTAGACATCGCTGTTTTCATAAATAAAACTGGTTAAAGATGATTGATGGCACTACGGAGCAACGAATCTCAAAGCAGAAGCAGTTTTTCACAAGCTGCGTCTACTGATTTCTATAATTGTCTCCTACAAGCAACAACAGGAATGAGCCGTATATTATCACGGCTCTCTAGCACAGAGACTCTAACTAAGGTCTGTTTTTAAATATACTTCGCAAGATGCATCACGGTGCAAGTTGATGTATTCCCAATGCAAGCCAATGTATTGTAAAAACTTACCTTGGTGTACACACAAGTCGAATTACCCTTGTAATTGCATTGGTCTGTTATGCCAATACATCGGTCTGTTATGCCAATACATCGACCTGTTATGTTAATACATCGGTCTGTTATGCCAATACATCGGTCTGTTATGCCAATACATCGGTCTGTTATGCCAATACATCGACCTGTTATGTTAATACATCGGTCTGTTATGCCAATACATCGGTCTGTTATGTTAATACATCGGTCTGTTATGCCAATACATCGGTCTGTTATCTTAAACTATCCTTTCTAACCTTGCCCTATCTGAAAATTTCATCTTACTGGTAATTTTTGTGTTGTAATGGGTACATTAAATATACAACTTACTAAGTATGCATATATGCCTCCCCAAAATACAACAAACCGTTTGCGCCCTCAACTGATTAGTCAAGATATTGACTCATTCCACGGTTTACAAACCGTCAGCACCTACAACACAACTCGTGCTGATGCCTCAGCTGCAAACTTACAGGAAGCTTATCAGGCAATGTTGATTTCTCAGCAAACCGAAACCGAGAAACTAGCTTTATACCGTGCGGCGGCTGATGCTGCCCGATTAGCAGAGTGGGAATTTCATAATGCTGTATTAGCAATGAAAGAAGTTGTACGCGGGCAATATGGCTCAGATAGCGATCAGGCTCAAGCTGTGGGACTGAAGAAAAAATCAGACCGCAAGCGTCCTTCCCGCAAAAAACAAGTTGCGATCGCGTAATATTATGTCCGCCTAATTAGTTATAATTCCCGCATCTGTGCAAAAGCCAGGAAACCCTCTTTCTCCCTGCCGTCTTAATAGACATCTCCGAAAAAGATTTAGATAACACAAATTTGCACCCAGACCTAACCCCCCTTCCCTACGAGGGAAGCAGGGTGGTTTCATACGAAAAAAGAAAAATACATAAGTCTTGATTTCTCGTTTTGTGTCCAACCTTTTTCCCTCTCTCCAAACCTCTCCCCCACGGGGGGAGAGGCTTTGAAACCCAGTTTTAATTTATTCTCTGCTTGTATGAAACCACCCTGCCCTTCCCTACGAGGGAAGGGGGTTTTAAAGCCTCTCTCCGTTTCGGGGAGAGGAATGGAAGTGGGGTCTTTTTTCTTTTCTGGAGATGTCTAAATTTTGATAAGTCTTTAACTGGACATGATATAACCGCCTGCTAAAAGCGATCGCAAGTTAATTAAATTGATCGAGAAAGGCAGAGGTGCAGGGGTAAAATTACTGCAACTTCTTCCCTCCCTCCCAATACGGTTCGGTTAAAGGGTAAAGGGGAAAGGGCAAAGGTTTTGAATACATCCTTTCCCCTTTACGCCTTACCCTTTCCCCAGATCATAAGGAAAGTGAAAAATGCTTATCCGAACCGTATTGCCCTGCCTCCTGCCTCCTAATTGCCCAATTCCTGAAAGCTCAACGCCAGCAATTAATCTCTTATTTCATATCTTGCATTTGCTGATTGCTCGGACGCTCTAACTCCAAATCGTCCCAAGAAACTGGATCTTCTACAGGTTCTAAATGAGTTGTAACGTGGGTTGAAGGTAGCACCCGAATAATAGCAAGCTCAATTGCCTCGCACAAATCATGCCCTTGTTGCACTGTCCAAGATCCAGGCACAAGAACATGAAAGGAAACAAAGCGACGGGTTCCAGCAGCGCGGGTTCGCAAGGCATGAAACTGGATGTCTGGACGTTTGTACTCGTTAAGGATGCTCTTGATTGAGTCAATTTCTTTTTTAGGTAAAGCTGCATCCAGTAAAGCGCTACTGGTTTCCCGCAGTATACGAAATCCTGTCCAAGTAATATTTGCTGCTACTATCAGCGCAACAATTGGATCAAGGACGAGAGTGCCTGTTAGCTTGACGAGTAAGATTCCAACTACCACACCACCCGAAGTCACCACATCGGTAAACAGGTGGTGAGCATCAGCCCTCAGTGTAATGGAACGCAACCGTCGCCCTGCTCGTAGCAAGATAAAGGCAACAACGCCGTTGATTGCGGTTGCAAAGAGGGAGAGTGCCAACCCTAATCCTAGCTGTGTTAATGGTTCTGGATGCAACAAGCGTCCCCAAGCTTCAACAGCAATGCTAATGGCTGCCACTATAATCAACGCACCTTCTGCACCACTGGAAAAGTATTCGGCTTTAGAATGCCCAAAAGCGTGTTCGGCATCGGCTGGTTTATCAGCATAGGTCAATGCCCATAGAGCAACTAATGCAGCGAGGAGATTTACAATTGATTCAATAGCATCTGAAAGCAAACCTACTGATCCCGTTAGCAGGTAAGCGCCAAATTTTAGGGCAATAGTGATGATTGCTGCTGCAATCGATAAGAAAGCGTAGGATCGGGCTGTTGGACTACTCATCTCGGTCACGGAGGCAATTACAGTGATTCCGAGCTAAGAGTACCAAATTTTACTTGACTGGTCATCAATCTTGAGACTTCTACTGATTGGTAAAAGAAACTACAAGATTGATACTGCTCGCTTTGTGCATTTTCAACTCGAAATTAGTTTTGGGGTAAAGGTTAAAGGGTAAGGGTTAAAGGTTTTTTCTTTCCCCCGCCCCTTATCCCCAGAGGGGGCCCCACCTTCCCCTTTTCTGCAAAACCTGACAAGTGTTGCTACAGCAGCTTGTCTAAGGTAATTGGTAAATCTCGCACACGCTTACCTGTGGCATGATAGACAGCATTAGCGATCGCTGCCGCAGTGCCGGTAATGCCAATTTCACCAATTCCTTTGACACCAAGCGGGTTGATATGGGGATCTTGTTCATCTACAAAAAACACCTCAATATCAGGAACGTCTGCATTCACTGGTACGTGATACTCAGCTAAATCGGCATTAACAACGCGTCCTCGGTTCGGGTCTGTTAGCGTATGTTCCATTAACGCCATGCCAATGCCATAAACAATCCCACCGATCATCTGACTGTTGGCTGTTTTAGCATTGAGGATGCGTCCCACGCCAAAAGTTCCCACCCAGCGCGTTATTCGCACTTCGCCCAAATCAGGCTCAACGCGCACTTCGGCAAACTGCGCTCCAAATGAGTGCATTGAAAACTTCTTTTGTTCCTCTCCAGGTTTAGCATCTGCACGCGCTTCGAGCATTTTCATCCCATGTCGTGCCAAGATTGCCTGATATGTTTCGCTGGCGGAGGATTTATTTTTTAAGAAAAAGCTGCCATTTTCGGCAATCACATCTTCAGCCTTTGAACTATAAAGGGGCGATTTTTGATCGGCAAGTGCTAGTTGCAAAAGCTGACTGCGCGCTTGATTTCCCGCTAAATGCACGGCTGAACTGACACTGGCGGCGGTTTGGGAACCACCAGAAATAGGGGTTTGTGGCATCTTGGTATCGCCTAATTCAAACCGGACTTTGTTAACTGGTAAACCGAGTGCCTCAGCTGCGACTTGAGTCATGACAGTATAAGTTCCCGTGCCAATATCTTGCGAACCGCTTTGTACAACAGCTGTACCATCTGCCATAATTTTAGCGATCGCTGATGCTGGGGAACGATTGGTAGGATAAGTAGCTGTCGCCATACCCCAACCAATCAAATAATTACCGTCGCGCATTGAACGAGGCTTGGGATTGCGCTTTTGCCAGCCAAACTTTTCTGCCCCCAATTTGTAACATTCTCTCAGTGACTTGCTCGACCAAGGTATTTCTTTACTAGGATCGACTTCAGCATAGTTACGCAGACGAAGTTCTACCGGATCGATATTGAGTGCATAAGCCAGTTCGTCCATTGCCGATTCTAGGGCAAACGACCCAGAAGCTTCGCCTGGGGCCCGCATATAGGTTGGTGTTCCTTGATCGACCTGAACCAGATGATGGCTAGTTTCGATATTCGGGCTAGCGTAAAGCATCCGGGCGCTTTTACCAACAGGTTCGATAAATTCATCGAAAGTTGAAGTTTGCGAAATTCCGGCGTGTCGCAAAGCAGTCAATTTGCCATCGCGGGTTGCACCGAGAGAAACCTGTTGAATTGTCTCTGGTCGAAAGCCCACAGGCCCATACATCTGGATGCGTCCCAGAACTAATTTCACTGGGCGATTAACTTGCCGTGCGGCGATCGCCGCTAGCGGTACGTGCGACCAAGCCGCTCCTTTGCAACCGAAGCCACCGCCCACAAAGTAAGACATAATGCGGACTTTCTCAGGCTCAATTCCTAATACCTCCGCAACTTTTTTTTGAGTTGAAAAAATTCCCTGAGTTGCGTCATACAGCAGCAGTTCATCGCCTTGCCAAACTGCTGTTGTGGCATGAGGCTCCATTGGATTGTGATTTTCTACTGGGGTGGTATAGGTTTGCTCGACGCGGACAGTCGCCGCCGCAAATCCCTGGTTGACATTGCCGTGGGCTAAATCGGGCGGCTCATCTCCAGGGATTTTACCTTTAGGTAAGTATGCCTTAGTGAGATTGTCCCGCATATTAATGGTTGGTTTCTCTTCGTCATAGCGAACTTGCACCAGCGAAGCAGCATACATCGCTCGTTCAAAGGTATCGGCAACGACCACACCAATATGCTGACCGCTATACAGGATAACGTTATCTTGCAGGACTTGCAGCTTGCGACCGCCGCCCTTTTCTCCAGATGCTTTGGGCGCGTTGAGGTGGGTAATTACTGCTAATACACCCGGTACTTGTTCCGCCGCTTTGGTATCGATTTGGGCTATTTTACCTTTGGCGATCGCACTTTGAATTGTTACGCCATAAGTCATTTTTGCTACCGGAAACTCAGCCGCGTAACGTGCGCCGCCAGTTACCTTGAGTCGTCCATCGACTCGATTTAACGGTTTGCCGACAACTATATTTTTATCCCCAGTATTCATGCCATCCCTCCCACCGTTGTCAGCGCCTTAACAATTGTGCGTTTAGCCAGTTCGATCTTAAAGCCGTTATATTTTTGAGGTTTAGCTCCGGCGATCGCAGCCAATGCTGCTGCTTGAAATGTTGCCTGATTTGCCGGCTTGTTCAAAAGTGCTTTTTCCGCTTCAAAGGCACGCCAAGGCTTTGTGCCAACGCCACCAAGGGCAATGCGTGCCGAGCGAATAATCCCATTTTGAATATCTAATGCTGCCGCAACCGATGTCATCGCAAAGGCATAAGAGGCGCGATCGCGGACTTTTAAATAGTGCGATCGCTTTGCGAAGTTTAAAGCAGGTAAGTCAACGGCTACAATTAACTCTCCGTGTTCTAGAACCGTCTCTTTTTCTGGCGTATTACCCGGTACCAGATGAAAATCTACCAGCGGAATACTGCGCTCTCCTCTCGGCCCGCGTGTTTGTACAACGGCATCGAGTGCGATCATTGCCACCGCCATATCAGAAGGATGGGTGGCAATACAGCGATCGCTACCGCCAAGAATCGCATGGATGCGGTTATAACCCTCAATTGCCGGACAACCTGAACCCGGAACGCGTTTATTGCAGGGGAAGGCGGTATCGCGAAAATAGTAACAGCGGGTACGTTGCAGCAAATTTCCGCCTACACTTGCCATATTTCGCAGTTGCGGTGATGCCCCAGATAGCAAAGCCTCTGACAGCACCGGGTAACGCTCCTGAATTATCGGATTATAAGCAACGTCGCTATTGCTTGCCATTGCTCCAATCCGCACGCCGTTACCCTGTACTTCTATCTTGCTCAGTGGCAGTGGGTTAATGTCAACTAACTGTTTTGGTGTTTGTACATTCAGCTTCATTAAATCAATTAAGCTTGTACCTCCTGCCAAGTAAGCAGCTTCCATTTCTGGAGTAACCAAAGCCACGGCATTCTCTGCTTGTCCGGCTTTTTTATAGCTAAACGGCTGCATCTTTTTTTTCCTCTAAGACATCGCGGACAGCAGCCACGATATTTGGATAAGCACCGCAACGGCAGATATTGCCGCTCATTAGTTCGCGGATGTCGGCATCCGATTTCGCGTGTCCCTCGTTCACCAAACCCACCGCCGAACAAATCTGTCCTGGCGTGCAGTAGCCGCACTGAAACGCATCGTGAGACAGAAACGCGGCTTGCATCGGGTGAAGATTGTTTCCTTGTTCCAACCCTTCAATAGTTGTGATTTTTGCATCGGTGTGCATAATTGCAAATGTCAGGCACGAATTAATCCGTTGCCCATCAACCAGCACCGTGCAAGCACCACACTGACCATGATCGCAACCTTTTTTAGTACCAATTAGTCCTATATATTCTCGAAGTGCATCAAGTAAGGTAACACGCGGTTCAATCTGTAAATTATGTGCTGTTCCGTTAACTTGCAGGGTCACTTTCACAGTTTCAGGTGTCGAAGTTGCCAGCATTGGAGTAGTTTTTTTTACTTGAGTTTGTGCTACAGCTTTCTCTACAAAATTAGTGATGGTAGCTGCTACTGTGCTGAAGACCATCAATTGACCTAACTTGCGGCGTCTTAAGACAAACTTCATTTGTTCATTCCATTCTGTTTTTGATAATAATATTGAGTAATTATCTATACTTAAATTATTGATAGAAACCCATACTTTTTTACAAGCATTTTCTTTAAAAAGACATTGTTAATAGAATACAATTTCATCTTGTTATGTCTCTCTATCAGAAGGTTTATGCCATAAGTATTATCTATAATTATCAAAACCAAATTAAGTCGTGAGTTGCCAGAATAAAGCCATGAATTTGAGTTCGACTAACGGATAAATAAAAAATGAAACACCACACTAAATATGCTTGATTTAGTGTGGGGTTTTTTGCTACTTTAAATAAGTCAGCAAAAAAATTTATTGCAATACTTTCTAAGCTGCAAAGCACAGTAAAAAGGAGAACAAAAAGATTGTTCCCCTACGAATGCTTTATATTCCATGCCATTGAAAGCGGCTATAAATTTTTAGCGATCGCAAATCAGTTTTCATCTCGCCCGTGAACTTGAGCGGGTGGACTGGTTGCTTCAACAGCAGTAAATGATTCAAGAATTTTATAGGTGTGGCTGGCTCCTTTCGGTACTATCCAAGAACTGCCAGGTTCTAGTAAAATTGTTTGCCCTTCAATATGTAATTCTGCACGACCATTGATTACATAACCAACAGTTTCATATTCTCTTGCTGTTGGCTCTTTAGGTTCGTTTGGTTCCTCATTTTCCCACAGACGCATGGAAAGGCTTTTGCCAGATGCAAGGTATTTCTGACCAAGTTGGCCTTTAGGAGAATGGCTAGAGTCTACTTTGATAACGGTTGTATCAGACATATTTTTTGCCTCTTTTACTTTTAAACTTTGATTGTTTTGCCAGTGCGAGCTGCCTGGTAAATTAGTTGCATCAGCCTGACATCTTGCAAGCCTTCTTCACCAGGAGTTTTGGGCTGTTTATTCGCCATGATGGACTCGGACAAATGATCCATCTCTAGAGCGAATTGGTTCTTTTCCTGAATATTCTGTTCTTCAGTGCTGTTTTTGCGTTTGATTGTCAAGCGATGTTGGTAGTAGTCGGTAGCTGGATCTAACTCTAAGGCTGCATCTGAACCAAAAACTTGGATACGCTTGGTATCTGCATAGCCGTAGCTTGACGTGCAGTTAGCAAGCACACCACTAGGAAAACGCAAAACGAAGTTGACATTTTCCTCAACTTCCCGAAAGCGGGGATCGCCAGGGGTGCTGTACATCATGGCGCTAATTTCTTGTGGTTCTTCGCCTGTAATGTATCTAGCAGCATTCAAGCTGTAGATGCCTATGTCATAAAGAGAACCGCCGCCAGCTAGTTTTTTTTGTGCCCGCCAACGATCTGCGGGATCTTTGGGGTCGAGGTTGCGTCCGTGGTCAGAGGTGATGGTTTTGAGTTTACCGAGTTTGCCGCTTTGTGCAAGTTCGATCGCAGCGAGGTTGTACGGTTCATATTGAGCGCGGTAAGCAATCATCAACTTGCGATCGCCTTTTTTGGCAGCATCAATCATTGCTTGGCATTCCTCGACAGTAATAGCCATTGGCTTTTCGCACATGATATGCTTACCAGCTTGGGCACCACGAATACTGTATTCGGCGTGTAACCCATTAGGTAAAATGATATAAATAACATCAACCTCCGGGTTATTGCGGATGGTATCGTAGTTCTGGTAATTGTAGATATTTTTCGAGTTAACGCCGTATTGCTGGGCTATGCCTTCAGCTTTGGCGCGATCGCCACTGACTAACGCTACCAGCTTTGAACGCTTACATTCACCAAACGACGGAATAATCTGTTGCGTAGCAAATTTTCCCAAGCCAACAATAGCCCATCCTAACTTTTTTTCAGGAGGCATAGATGGTTCTTTGCTTGGTGCTGGCCCAGCTTGGGCTAAGGTACGATTAGGTTTAAAAATAGTACCTGCTACCCCAAAAGTACTGAGTGTAATTAACCCAAAACCTGCTTTGTGTAATATAGTACGACGCGTAAATTGTGATTTTAGTAAATCAAACATGGAAGGTTAGGTATTAAGTGTTGGGGCACTGGGCATTGGCAAGAGGCACAGGGGCAGGGTGAAGTTTACAGAGGGGAAAGAAGGTAATTTTGTATTCTTCCCCTTGCCCCCTTCTCCTTGCTTCTTCCCCATTCCCCACTATGGTTTGAGTACCACTTTGATGCAGTTATCTTTCTTGTGCTTAAAAATTTCGTAGCCGTGGGGCGCTTGTTCTAAAGGTAAGCTGTGAGTGATTATAAAGGTTGGATCAATATCACCGTTTTGGATGTGTTCTAGCAAGGGTTTTAGATACTTGTGGACGTGCGTTTGTCCCATTTTGAAGGTTAATCCCTTGTTCATGGCAGCGCCCATCGGAATTTTATCTAAAAAGCCACCGTACACACCCGCAAGTGATACGTGACCACCTTTAGCAGCAGATACTATTACTTGCCGTAATGCGGTCGGACGGTCTGTTTCTAGACGTACTGCTTGCTTTACCTGGTCGTACATCGCCATAAAGTCTGTGCCGTGTGCTTCCATTCCCACTGCATCTATGCAAGCATCGGGGCCACGACCGCCAGTCATTTCTTTGAGTGCTTCGCCAATATTCACTTCTTCGTAGTTGAGAACTTCAGCTTTGCCGTATTCTTTAGCCATTTGCAGACGTTCAGGAACGCGGTCAAAGGCAATTACACGTTCTGCACCTAGCATATATGCGCTTCTGATGGCGAATTGTCCGACTGGGCCACAACCCCAAACGGCAACAATATCACCGGGTTTGATGTTACAGTTTTCGGCTGCCATGTAGCCTGTGGGGAAAATATCTGTTAGAAATAGTACTTGCTCATCCGTTAAACCATCGGGAATTTTGAACAAGCCTACATCGGCAAAGGGTACTCGTGCATACTCTGCTTGACCACCGGCATAACCGCCGAATAAATGAGAGTAGCCAAATAGACCTGCTGGCGAATGTCCCATTTGCTTTTCTACTAACCAAGCATTGGGGTTAGAGTTATCGCACAATGACCACAAATCCCGATTGCAGAAAAAGCAGCTACCGCAAGATATAGTGAAAGGAACAACGACGCGATCGCCTACCTTCACATTTTTAACTGCACTTCCAAGTTCTACAACTTCCCCCATGAATTCATGACCAAGGATATCGCCCTTTTGCATGGTGGGAATGTAGCCGTCGTAAATATGCAAATCAGAACCACAAATTGCCGTCGAAGTAATTTTAACGATGGCATCGCGTGGGTTGATAATCTTGGGGTCGGGAACTGTATCTACCCGCACATCGTTTGCTCCGTGCCAGCAAACTGCTTTCATAATTATTTAGTCCTTAATTATTATTTCTGGCTCGTTAATATCAAGATAAACACTCGATTTAGCCTGACTTTGAGACGCGATATTTATCGCGTCTCAGTAAATTATCAAAGGTTGTTTTGCAGTGTATGAGTCAAAATGTTAGACTCAAAAGTTGCTACCAGTCTAGACTCTATTTCTTAGTTGCTTGCTAGGAGGATTTTGGTAATAACCTTCTTTTTGTCCACTTGATGGCTGAAGTGTTTCTTCGACTTTATTTTTTGCAGACTTAAGAAATTCTTTTGTAGAGCGAGGAGTCTCTTCATCCAAATTTAGCTTCTCGCGGATATTATCAGCAGCGCTTTTTAATCCATGCCCAGTATCTCCTTGGGAATTATTTAGCTCGTCTGGTATTCCTTTATAATAAGTACCCTCTGGAGTTTTAACATCAGCTTGTGCTACATTAACGTAGGTAAAAGCTTGACCCAGTAAAAACATAAATCCTACTAGGAAAACTACAACGATTTGGGAAATGCGAATATTTCGTAGCCAAGAAGTTACTCGATTCATAAAAAACCTCAATTACATTATGTTGGGTGTACAATTCAAAACTCTAAATGACTATTTGCCATTTAGGGTTTAAGAACAACTTTGATGCAGTTATCCTTTTTTTGTTGAAAGATGTTGTAGCCGTGGGGTGCTTGTTCTAAAGGCAATTGATGGGTGACAACAAAAGATGGATCAAGTTTTCCATCCAAAATCATCTGCAACAACAAATGCATATATTTTTGTCCATGCATTTGTCCCATCCTAAAGGTTAGACCTTTATTAAAAGCTGCACCTAATGGTATTTTGTCTACAAAACCACCATAAACACCCATGATTGAAAGAGTCCCACCTTTACGACAGGCAACCATCATTTCCCGCAGAACGTGGGGACGGTCAGTTTCCAATCTGAGCTTTTGTTTTGTCTGGTCGTAGAAGTCTTCTAAACCAACACCATGTGCTTCTAAACCCACAGCATCGATGCAAGCATCGGGGCCACGACCACCAGTCATCTCTTTCAACGCTTCGCCAGCATTAACTTCTTCGTAGTTAATCACTTCTGCTTTGGCAAACTTTTTCGCCATTTCCAGGCGTTCGGGAAAGCGATCGATCGCGATCACTTTTTCGGCTCCCATCATGTAGGCGCTAATCATGGCAAATTGTCCAACAGCACCGCAACCCCAAACGGCTACAGTATCACCCGGTTGGATATCGCATAATTCTGCACCCATATAACCAGTGGGGATAGCGTCGGAGATGAATAACAACATCTCATCCGGCAAATCTGGCGGAACTTTGACGACACCCACATCGGCAAAAGGTACACGGATATATTCTGCTTGTGCGCCTGCATAACCACCTAGCATGTGGGAGTAGCCATAAATGGCTGAGGTGATATTGCCAAATAATTTTTCTTGAATCCAACCGTTGGGATTGGAATTATCGCACAATGACCACATATCACCTTGGCAATAATGGCAATTACCACAGCCAATTGTGGAAGGAACAACTACGCGATCGCCTATTTTTAAATTGTTGACTCCCTTACCAACTTCCACGACTTCCCCCATGAATTCGTGACCAATAATGTCACCCTGTTGCACTGTGGGAATATAGCCACCATATATATGTAGATCGGAGCCACAAATCGCCGTGGAAGTAATTTTAATAATTGCATCACGCGGATTGAGAATTGTCGGATCTGGTACCGACTGTACCCGCACATCATTAGCACCGTTCCAGCAAACTGCTTTCATAATTAATTATTGGGCATGGGGCATTGGGCATTGGGGAAATAACTAGCTGCGTCCAGAAGGTTGACCTTCGGTTGTGGCAATTTCGCCTGCTTCCATTAGCATCTTGAAGCGGCGTAATTCATCGCCAATTTGCTGTTCTGGTTCTTCACCAAAAAGTTTAGCTACGGTAGCTGCCAATGCTCCACCAGGGGGGTTATACTCCAAAACAACCTTCACTTCCGTGCCGCGATCGCCTGGTGCTTTTGTGAAGCGAACAAAACCAGAATTATCTACGTCTGCACCTTCTACAGAAGCCCAAGAAATAAATTCATTTTCTCGGTCTTCGAGAATATCTGCATCCCATTCTACGGTATTATCCAAAGGTGCATTGGCAATCCAATGAGAACGTTTTTCGTCGTACACCTTGACAGATTTGAGATGCTTCATAAATGTAGGCAAATTCTCAAAGTCGTGCCAAAAGCGATACAATTCTTCTGCTGATTTCCTAATTGTTACCGTCTTTTCAACTTTGATGGGTTGGTTTAGACCTATTGCTTCCTGCGCTTTCTGGATTGTGCTTTGCTTGGTTGCACCTTGATAAACCAAACCACCACCTGCTAAAGCCGTCAGCGCTCCTCGCAATGAACCTTGCCTTAAACCCATCAGCACCATTGCACCGCCACCAATAAGGGATGCCCAACGCTCTACTTCACTAGCTTCTGGCTGATTTGTACTTGATTTATCCCCTGATGTTGAAGTCACTTTTTATATCTCCATTACTGTAAATTCACCACAGAGGCGCGAATACCCTCTTCTTTCTTGTGCATTATTTGCGCCTCTTCGGTAGCCGTCTACGTTCAAAAAACCTTACATTGATACAGCAGCCCCTGTAGTCGGCTTAGGAGGCTGAATCTGACCGCCTATTCGCGCCCGATACAACTGTGCCAATCGCTGTTCGTATTTCAATAAATCTTGGTAAAATTCTTTGAAAATAGCAGTTGCTACTGGGTCAGTGAACATTGCAGACAAATTGCCAATATCGCCGATACCAGTTTGCACATCACCTAAAGCAGAACGTAACTGATATATGTCATCACTTCCGGTCATGGCAGTTTTGACCTTGGCATACTGATTGGCAATATTTGCGCTTAAAGAGGGTTTTTCGCCCAATAGCTGAAGATAAGTTTCCAGTTTTTCAATGTGGCGCTGTTTATTAGCAATTATTTCTTGAAAGACTGAGTTAACTTCGTTATCTGATTCCTTTTGCAAGTAGTTTTCAAATGCTTCTAGCGAATAACGTTCACCAGCAAGGGCATTATTTAAACCTTTGGTGATCTCACCTTTAGTTGAGCCACCCCAAGCATCAGCCAGCTTCCACCATTCAGCACTTGTGTCTTTTTCATTTGGTAATGCAGCATCTTTGCCACCATAACCCAAACGGCTCAAAATAGCTGTGGTAAAAATTGGCAAGTCTCCAGGTTCACGAGATGTAATCAAATTTCCGTCAACTACCACCGGCTCATCTAGATATTTTGCGCCAGCGTTAATCATGTCCTTGGCAATAGCGACAAAACCAGTGGCTTGTTTACCTTTGAGCAAGTCGCCTTCAATCAAAACTTGTGGCCCATGACAAACAGCAGCGACTAGTTTTCCTTGTTGTATAGCTTCTTGGACAAAGCGTACTGTGTTGGTGTTCCGCCGCATTCTGTCGGGAGCCATCCCACCGGGAATTATTACAGCGTCGAATTCTGCTGCGATCGCCTCTGTTGTAGTCCCATCGGCTTGTATGTTAAGTTTGCCGCGTTTACCCTTATATTTTTCATTCATTCGGGAACCAAGGACTACTACCTCCATTCCCGCTTGTTTGAATCCATTATAAGGAACGGTAAATTCTGCATCCTCTACTGCTTGTTCAATGAGGATAGCAACTTTTTTCTTACCGGAGTGATTGTTCTGTTCAGTCATAGATGCTCTTACGTTTTTACTTTTAGTTTTTAACTAACTACAACAATGTTTATCGATTAAGACAGTTAAATAGTCAGATTTATTTTGAATAAATAATTTTGAATTATCTATTCATTAGGAGCATCTGCTACTTAAACTTATTTAATTATTTAGCATTTAGTTTAGTTACAAATTCAAATTCCGAGTTAAAATGCTAAACTTAATTTTTTGTTTTTCTCTTTTATCCAATCAGAAAATAGTTATGAGTGAAAAGCTCGCCAATAAATAATTTCGGTTTGATAACTTCTAACTCATAACTTCAACTACAAGTTCCTTGACCATGAATTCATAGTTACAATATTATGGTGCGATCGCTAGTTTAGCGTCGTTCCCAGGGGATAGATTATTTTATCAGCTATACACCTCTAGTTAGACAAATTTGTAAAAAGAAAACGTTATTGTGAGAATGCAGAAAAGGGCTAGTATCATGGCAGAAAAAAATCATCCTGACAAAATTAAAACCAATGATTTGCCACAAGAGATTACCGAATCCTACGGTACTGGTGTGAAAGACTTGCCAGGATACAATATTGGCGGACGCTCAATAAAAGCAGAAAGAGACGAGTACACAGAAACTAGTCCTGAACTGACTGGTGGGGATGTTGATGCTTATTGGCAAGATGCAGATGCAGTTGGAGATGAAGCTGTTGGTGGCAGTACTTCCACTCCCGATAAAAATGTAACAGAGGACTTAGAAGCCGCAGTAGGGCTAGAAATGGCTGATTCTGAGTTTCTCCATACCAACGATATTTTAGAGGATCGTGATGGCGATCGTTGGGAGTTAGATCCAAAGTCTTCTGAAGATTATCAAGACCGAGGAGAATAATTACCAATTACAAGAAGCAACTAAATTAGCCACTATCTCGACTAGTTCTTCTGGAGCAACCGGTTTAGATACATGAGTGTCAAAGCCAGCTTCCAAGGCACGGATACGAGCCTCACTATCAGCAAATGCTGTTAAAGCAATAGCCGGGACTCGTCCACATTTATTTGCTTTAAGCGCACGGAATTTGGTGATAAAAGTGTAGCCATCCTCCCCAGGCAACCCGATATCACTAATTAAAACATCAGGTTGCAATTCGGACAATACATTACGTGCATCTGCTGCTGATATCACTGCTATAACTGTTGCTCCATCCATTTCCAAGACAGTAGTGATAAAAAAGCGAGTATCATCATCATCCTCAACTACCAAGATATCTAAACCAGTAAGAGTTCCAGAAGTTTGCATAATAAATGACATTTGATTTATCCTTGCTTGCTATATTCGTAATTCGTAATTAAGAGAGTACAGAGCAAGCAGTGATTACAACTACGAATTACGTTAGCGAGTCCGCAAGCGTCATTATCAATTACGAATTATTATGACTTTTACACCCTTTAGAGCAGATTTGGGATTCACAAAAGTAAATTGATGTGCTGGGAGTGCTGATGAGATACCGAAGCAGGCTCTTTTAACAAGAAATGATTTAACACCATAATTTCAAACATATAGCTTGATGGTCACTACTCCTTCATCTATTTTCCTACTGTAAGACCACTTCGCACAAATGAAATTCAAGCGTTATTAGAAAGTCCTCACCTATCTCAATTTTCAACATAATTCAGAATTCAGGAGTCAGGAGTCAGGAGTCAAAATTCATTCTGAATACTGATTGACAAAATGCCTTTTACCTTAAACTCTCACTGATACCCTATACAACAGTCGGTTTGTACCCCAGCAAACTGCTTGTCTTCTTTAACCAAAGATTGGGTTATCAGTCTTCTCAATTCAGCATCAATTGCCTGATAATAATATTTCCTTGTTTGATTTTGCGATGCCTTGCATCCTACTATTGTAACCTCCCAGATCCAGCGATTAGGAGAAACCGATTTATCTTTGTCTCCGGCATATTCAGACCATTGCACAAAGCGTTTAGAAATGGCAACAAATGGATGTCTTACGCCAGTAACTAAAACTAACTGGTTTATCAGTTTTTCTTTGGATCTGTAACTATTGTCAGGAAAATCATATTGAGTAATAGATGCAAGCGCAGGATAAAATAGTGAGGTTACGATTGATAAGGATAGAACAATTTATTTAAGTATACAAACAAAAAAAGCCAACAATATTATTATTGAAGACTTTTTTGTTTTTCGTTGCTAGTGATTATTGAAGAGGTTTTCAAATATGCTGATACTGTAAAAATACAGCAGAGATTAAAATTAATTCCCAAGCCCAGCTAATTCCGTTTCGATCGAGGATAAAAATGATAGGGGCTGACTCATATTAGCAGCAAAGCCCAGAATTCCTGGATCTCGATGTTCGTAAAGTAACTGGCCTTTGGTATCAAACAGAAAAGTTCCACCACGCTGAGTTAAGTAGGCAGAATTAGGTACATAAGTATGCCAATTGCTTAAAACTTCCACCATATTCCGTAGCCGTAGAGTAGCTAATTCAAACGGACGTTGAAACCCACTTCCACCAGCTAATTGGAAAAACGAGCCTTGAAAAGCAGGTAAAGGAGTAGCTTGAATAATTTCATCATCTTCAATCAGTTGAGGGGCTTGACGATCTCCCTTATATCCGCGAAAAACTTCTCTTAGCGTTCCAGGACTTCCAAACCCTGCACACATTAACACTAGATTTAGCCAAGCTTTCTGAGCAGGGGAAAGTCCAGGGAGAGGAAGATTGAGACCTGAATAAAGTTTGAGTTGGTGATGTAGTTCTCCATTAGGTTCAACAAATAAATTTTCAGGTGGAAATCCTGTATATTCACAAAATCTTGTTCCAGAGGCGCGATTACCAATTCCCACTGCACGAATAGCTAGTTTTTCATCCGACAATTTTTTAGCTTCGCGCTGTAACCACCACGCATATTCAAGACTATCAAAATCCCCAAGTTGGGGCCAGACTAAAACAAGGATATATGAGGCAGTCTCGCAATTTTCTAGTAGGGGGCGAGTCATGGCATCACTAACACGCTGAAGTCTAGTCTGATTAAGGATAGTGTAAGGATTCATGACAAATGATGACTCGGATATTTGGGGGATCAGTGACACAGGATGTACTAAAGCATTAATATGCCATCATCTCAATTTTGTAAATATTTTGTTATACTAGTTAACAGAAGTTCATATTTAGGTTTGACACCGCTAAGTAAGGGAATACCCAGTAGGCCGCTTGATGAGTGTATTACTGCTAACGGCAGCTAGATATGAATGCTTCTTCTCAAGATTGCCAACATTGACCCTTTAGTTTTCGCCTAGTTGGGCGATTAATCCTGCGATGAATCAACCCATTACATTATCTTTAGAACAAGAATTTAGCCTTAGAACTTTTGCGGACCAAGTGCAGCAGATGTCGTGTGAACAAGCTCAAGAGTTTTTGCTTATGCTCTATAAGCAGATGATAATTCGAGAAACGACTTACCAAGAATTGCTCAAACATCAATGGGAACTTGATTCAGACTCAATATTGGGTTAAAGCAAACAAGCAAATAAATGTTTTGAATTTAGCAGCGACAAAGAAATATTGTTAGAAACTTGTGGGAGAGAGGAGCAGCCATTGGCTGCTCCTCTCTCCCATGTTTTTAATTGATTATTATTCTATTTATTGCTGATTTTATTTTTTGGAAGTACCTTCGCACTCCAATTGAACTAATGTCTGCGAAATAGTGACTTTAATTGATAGGTTAGTATTGGCGCGCTCGGCGTTTCACCACTTAATAAATGATATATAACTGAACATGACTATAAGTGAATAGACGATACACTTACGCGTTGAGATGACAAACCTATACTGATAAAACTTTTAGTTAAATAATTTTTAATTAGCTGACCAAGAATCTTAATTCCATGTTCAATATCCTCTGGTGTTTGGCAAAAGTTCAAGCGCATGGCTGGATACCCTTGCCCTAGAAAAAATGCAGCACCACTAGCAACAAGGACATTGTGAGATAAGGCTTCAGAGCAAATTGCTTGAATAGGTAAATAGTATGGCAGATGAGTCCACAGAAATAAGCCACCTTTCGGAATTGTCCAGGTGATAGCTTCCGGAAAGTAGTTTTCCAAAGCTTGCAACATCACATTCCGACTTTGCAAGTTATTAATACGTAAACGATTCAAGTGACGGCGGTAATGTCCCGATGCTAAAAATTCGCTCAAAATTATCTGGGATACTGTAGAAACATGCAAGTCATTGAGTAATTTATGCTTTACCAGAGATTGATGATGCTCACCTGTCACCACCATGTAACCAACTCGTAGTCCAGGCATTAAGGTTTTTGAAAATGTACTAATATAAGTGACCAAATCATGACGATCTAGTGCCTTGATAGGAGGAGGAACAGGTTGAAAGTTTAACCCTTCGTAAGCATTATCTTCCAAAATAAAACACTCGTATTGTTGTGCCAATTTTAATAAATCTTGCCGATGAGTTTGGGAGGTTGTAATACCTGTTGGATTATGTAAAGTACTAATGGTGTAAATTAATTTTGGTCGGTGACTTTTGAGATACTGCTCCAACAATTCTAAATTCATTCCCTCTGCTGTCATGGGAATTCCTATAACTTTGGCCTGTAAATTTTCGAGAATTCCCAATGCTCCATGATAGGTTGGTGTTTCTACAATCACCCAGTCATCTTTTTGCAGGTAATATTGCATAGCTAAAAATAAAGCTTGCTGTGAGCCAGTAGTAATAATTATGTCTTCAGCAGTAACTTCTAATCCTTGTTGAACTAACATCTGAGCAATCAGTTGCCGCAGCATAAGTTGTCCTTGAGGAAAGTCTTCTCTAAAAAGGATATCTCCTGCATTAGCCAATGCTCGTTTTGCAACCCGTTGCAGGTTATCTGAAATGCAAGTAGAAGGAAAACCGGAACTGAACTCAATAATGTTTTGCTGCCGTCGAGCTTGAATTGAAGCTGTGTATTGCTCAAAAAATGACCCTCCACCTTGTGAAATTATCACCTCTTGAGACGGGGCAAAAGTTGAACGCAAAGTCAGGCTAGGTAATACTGTGATTGTACGGTTTACAAAATAGCCTGAACCCTGACGAGCATGGATGAGACCATCAGCTTCTAAGAGACTGTAAGCCTCAATTACAGTCAACTTATTAACTTGAATACTCGTAGACATCACCCGAATAGAGGGAAGTTTTTGCCCATCTGGTATTTTGCCAGATTGAATCAGACGACTGAGATAGTTGCGAATCTGTAGATATATCGGGGTTGATGAGTGCCGATCTAAAGGAATATTCACTGTGAAACCCTTCCTTCGGGATGATAGTAGGGATTATAGGCAATATAAGGGATTTTTTTGTATTTGAACTGGTACAGTTGAGTGCAGTTTGACTAGAACAGTTGTAAATACTGTGACTGTACCAGTCAAAATTGGACAAATCTGTACCTTCTCACTGGTATTTTTCCAAGCGAATCTAGAAAGTATCTGATGCTCAATTGAGCCAAAAGGACTTTTCTATGAAGATAGTTGATCAATGGTTGTTACTAAAATCAAAACTTCAAGAATTTTGGCATAGCTTAATTACAGTAATGGCAAGCAGTTCTCAGTTGCAAGTTTGGCAAAATCACCTTGCCAATGGGGATTGTTCTTGGCACGCCTATGACCCGATGACAGGACGTTCTGCTTGTTTTGGCTCTGAAGCTGAAATGCGAATGTGGATTGAAACCCAGTATTATACCAAGTAAGTTAGCATGATCCGAAATATTAATCCAGAAACACTGGGACTCGGTTGTGGCTTTTTGGGTGTGCTGGGATTTAGCCTTACCTTACCAGCAACTCGTGCTGCCGTTGCTGACTTCGATCCGACTTTTGTCGGGTTGGGACGTGCAGTAGTTGCTGGCGTTCTGGCAATGATTGTTTTGTGGGTAACTCGTCAGCCTTTACCACTAAGCAAACACTGGGGGAGCTTACTAATTATTACAGCCGGAGTGGTTTTGGGGTTTCCATTACTATCAGCTTGGGCAATGCAGCAATTACCAGCGACAGATGGTGCAGTAATTATAGGGCTTGTTCCTTTGGTAACTGCCATTGCTGCCACACTTAAAGGTAGAGAGCGTCCTTCCCGAAAGTTTTGGTTCGCTAGTATTTTCGGTAGTACAACCGTTGTTTTATTTGCTTTTACCTCTAGCGCGGGACAAATTCAGGGAGCAGATTTACTTTTGTTGGGCGCAGTAGGCGCAGCTGCTATTGGCTATGCAGAAGGAGGATATTTAGCTCAGATTTTGGGAGGATGGCAAGTTATTTGTTGGGCTTTAGTTATAGCATTTCCGATTTTGCTTATACCCGTAACATACACAGTGTTTCAGCACGGATTAGTTGCTTCACCAACTGCTTGGTTGGGTTTTAGTTATGTCAGTATTTTCAGTCAGTTCCTGGCTTTCTTTGCTTGGTATCACGGGATGAGTATCGGTGGTGTTGCAAGGGTTAGTCAGATACAGTTACTACAACCGTTTTTAACGATTATATTTTCTGGGCTATTATTAGGTGAACAAATTACGCCATTGATGCTGCTAGTTTCTGGTATTGTGATTACTAGCATCGTGGTGGGAAAACAGGCGTTAATTGAACGCAAGATTTAACTAGGTTATCAAAACAGAATTCAGGGGTCAGAATACAAGATTTTTTAATTGTCGAGAAACAAGGCGTTTTTCAATTTGGTGAGGTACACAAGCTAAGTCTGTTACCCAAGTAGAAAGCGTGTTTTCCTCCTGAATTCTGCTGTATATTGTCATGATGAAAGAGTATTTGCTTCAATTGGATCTATAGATAGAGAAACATCCTGAGCGAAGCTGGTATATTTAAAACTTTTAGTAGTAACATTTTTTGAATAGAATTAAGAGATTGACCTGGTATTTTTATAAGCCTTGGCAGTATGAATATGGAATTTTTTAACAGGATTCCTTTGATGCCTTTAGTATTACTCTTATTGGCTTACATTCTCCTGGGATGGTATCTCGCTGCTAATCATATTATTTGGTTAGTAGGAGCTTTTGTTGTTGCTATGGTTATAGCTGTAGTACGAAAGAGCTTTTCTTGGTTAGAGCGTTTAGTTGAGTTTGGTTCGAAAACTTTAGTTGTCATCTTGTTTTTAAGTATATCAATTGCTTTAGTAGCAACTTGGTCGATTTTATTAAGGCTCTTTATTATCCCCTTGGCTACTACGCTGTTAGCTGATTTGGAAATGCGCTTTTCTGGCTGCAATAAACTAGATTCATTTTGGATTATAACTGTTTTAGCTATATTGGGTTTGGCAGTAGGTGAAGCAATAGATATTTTACTTTTTCCCAGTAGCAGATACTAAAGAACTAGGGATAAAAATCTGATATATTATTTATTAATTAACAGTGCACAAATGTGCATCCATACTTAATCGAAACTGTGGAGCGATCGCTGTCTGTAGTACAGCAGGGTGTAAATCAAGCAAGCATCGATTATAAATCAATAAAACGTTTCTGCTATAAAAATTATGCATAGCGTTAATAGGTTTTTCTTAAAAAATGCATGATTATGCATCATTAGTCAATCTTTCTTTAGATTAATATAAATCTCACTATGGGAAGACGTTTTACCAATTAAAATTTTCTATGCTACTTGGGGAATAATGTTGTCTAGCAAAAGAAGTTAGAGCGATAGCTACGGCGGCAAGCTATGCACAGAGATTAATCTTAATCTGGATTTATGGAGATTACGGGTTGAAGATATATCACTGGTGGCTGTCACTTTCTCGTCATATTTATTGTTAATCATAAAAGTATAGATACTTTCTCAAAAGTTAAATTTTGGGCTGGTATCCCCAATCTCAAAGGTTTTATTGAATCGTGAGTTCCCGAATCTGGAGTACATAGATGATTCCTCTGTTGAACAAAGACTATAAAACAAAGCCAAAAGTCCCAACTCAACACTAATAAGGAAGTAATGTGAGTAGACGTAAAAACTACAATTTGCTCGATCAAACAACATCAACTGAAGCAGCAACACCTAAACCATCCCTGACATTACCAGACGCAGTGGCTCTAATTGTCGGTATTGTCATCGGAGCGGGAATTTTTGAAACCCCGGCTCTAGTGGCAAATCAAGCAGGTAGTAATATTGCGGTACTGCTTTTTTGGCTAATTGGCGGTGTAGTATCTCTGGTAGGAGCGCTGTGCTATGCAGAGTTGGCAACTGTCTATCCCGATGTTGGTGGTACTTACTATTATTTGAAACGTGCATTCGGGCGGGGAGTTGCCTTTTTATTTGCCTGGGCGCGGATGATGGTGATTCAAACTGGTTCTATTGCTCTGTTGGCATTTGTTTTCGGCGATTATGTTTCTCAGATATGGCGGCTGGGAAGGTTTTCGTCTTCTATTTATGCAGCCATAGCGATCGCACTTTTAACTGCTTTAAACATCATCGGTTTGCAGCAGGGGAAGTGGACACAAAACTTGCTAAGTGCAGCAAAAGTTCTAGGTTTGTTGCTGGTAGTGATTCTTGGGCTTACCGCCATTCCTAATTCTGCCACCCCTGTAGAATCTGCATCATCGGGAACCTGGGGACTGGCAATGGTGTTTGTGTTGCTATCTTATGGCGGTTGGAATGAAGCGGCTTACATCTCCGCAGAAATTCAAGACGGACGACGCAACATTGTGCGATCGCTAATGTGGAGTATTGGGATCATCACTGCCATTTATCTGCTAATCAATCTGGCTTATCTGCGGGGGCTAGGATTAGCAAACATGGCCCAATCGGAAGCAGTAGCCGCAGATTTAATGCGTTCTCTTTGGGGCGCACCGGGAGCCTTATTTATTAGTGTACTGATTGCGATCGCTACTTTAGGAGCAACCAACGCCACGATCTTTACCGGAGCGCGTACCAATTTCGCACTGGGACAGGATTTTTCGCTATTTGGTTTTATGGGACACTGGAAACAACGTCCAAGTAGCCCTACCTATGCTTTATTTTTGCAAGCAACGCTCGCCTTAATACTGGTTTTTTTGGGCACGTTCACCCGCAAAGGTTTTGAAACAATGGTGGATTACACTGCCCCAATATTTTGGTTTTTCTTCTTGCTTTCCGGCATATCACTGCTAGTGTTGCGAATCCGTGAACCCCACATAGCACGATCATTCAGCGTGCCATTTTATCCTTTCACACCATTACTATTTTGTGCCGTCTGCGGCTACTTGCTTTACTCCAGCTTGGTTTATACAGGCGTGGGAGCGATCACAGGTGTTTTAGTGGTGGCAGCAGGTATTCCCGTGTTGTTCTGGAATGACTACGTCAAGCAAGGATAGGACGTGAGATGAGTGAGCAGAGGAGCAGAGGAGCAGAGGAGCAGGGGAGAAGAGGAGAAATAGCACTAAGTTCTTTCCCCTCTGCCTGTTCCAATGCCCCCATACCCAAATACCCAATAACTATTGACAAAGGAGAAAATTCATGGACTTCAAAAAAATTCTGTTTTTACTGGTTACAGGCGTTAGTATTACCAGTTTAGGAATTGCTGGGTGTACGCCGCAACAACAAGATTTGGAAGCCGGAACACAACAACCTTCTACTTTAACAGGTCAGACCGAAACCGAAACACCATCGGCGACAACTCCCACAACTCAAGTCCAAGAACGTCCTGGAGATGTTCCCTATGTACCGACACCACAGCCAGTGGTAGATGCAATGTTACAAGTGGCAAAAGTGGGTAAAAATGATGTGTTGTACGACCTTGGTAGTGGTGATGGCAGAATTGTGAATACTGCGGCACAAAAGTTTGGTACACGCGGCATCGGTATAGATATTGACCCCGATCGCATCAAAGAAGCTAATGAGAATGCTAAAAAGGCAGGAGTAACCGATCGCGTCAAGTTTGTCCAACAAGATTTATTCAACACTGATTTTAGCGAAGCAACAGTAGTTACACTTTATTTACTGCCAGAGATCAACGCCAAACTCCGTCCCAAGCTGTTGAAAGACCTTAAACCTGGGACTCGCATTGTTTCCCACGCCTTCGATATGGGCGATTGGAAACCACAGCAGACTCTCAATGTAGAGGGCAAAACTGTTTACTATTGGGTAGTCCCTGAACAAGTGCCAGCGAATTTGCGATAGGGATTAATACCAATTCGTAATTAAGAGGCGTCAGATTCAAGTTAAGGTTCCATCTCTTGAATCTGTAGCCTGATTTTTGAGAATTGTTTTCAGAAATTCAAAATTATCAAATATTTATTTTTTTACTTTAAATTACCTCCAATAGGAGTTGACAATACAAGCATTAAATGTCGTTAAAAATCTAAAATCCAAAATTGTTCGACTAGTGCAAATTCAAATCAGGGCAGCTTAGAGAGGAAATATGATAGGCTTAAAAGGGAAGAATGCTTTAATTACAGGTGCAACTTCAGGTATCGGTCAGGCGATCGCTATCAGACTCGCCGAAGAAGGGTGCAACATCGCCATCAATTACCGCAAAGACCCTGATGCCGCAGCAGACACGGAAGAGATGGCATTGCAAAAATCCTGCGGAAATATCGAAAATTGTGGTGTGAAGTCGCTGCTGGTTCACGGAGATGTCTCTCAAGAATCAGACATTGTTGAAATGGTCAACACCGTAGTAAAGGAATTTGGTAGTTTAGATATTCTAGTTAACAATGCTGGCATTCAAATAGAAAGTCCATCCCACGAAGTTAGCACAGCAGACTTTGACCGGGTAATTGCAGTCAATCTCCGGGGTGCTTATCTCTGCGCCCGTGAAACTATTAAACACCTCCTGTCTGTTAATCGTCCGGGGGTGATTATTAATATTTCTAGCGTTCACGAAATTATTCCGCGACCGATGTATATCAGTTATTCCATTAGCAAAGGTGGGATGGGAAACCTCACCAAAACTTTAGCATTGGAATATGCCAAGCAAGGTATTCGTGTCAACGCCATTGCCCCCGGAGCAACAGTCACGCCAATAAATCAAGCCTGGATAGATGACCCCGAAAAAAAGGCGATCGTGGAAAGTCACATCCCAATGGGGCGTGCTGGCTCCTCAGAGGAGATGGCAGCCGCAGTAGCTTTTTTAGCTTCGGATGAAGCCGCCTACATCACCGGACAAACGCTATTTGTAGATGGTGGACTGACTCTATATGCTGACTTCCGGGAATCTTGGTCAGCTTGAGGTTAGGCTGGCGTACTTTCCACAATTAAGCCGATACATACCATTAGTGGAATTAAACGCCCATGACTAGCGCGATCGATAAGAACAGTCAGATGGAAGCAGAAGCCTGGGAATTATTGGAAGATTCCGTAATTTATTACCAAGGAAAACCCATTGGGACTGTAGCTGCCAAAGATGCGGAGGCAGATGCACTCAATTATGACCAGTGCTTTCTTCGCGATTTTGTCCCTTCTGCCTTAGTGTTTCTCATGCACGGCAAAGCAGAGATTGTGCGTAATTTCTTAGTAGAAACACTGAAACTACAAAGTCATGAAAAGCAGATAGACTGCTTTGAACCAGGAGCAGGATTAATGCCCGCCAGTTTCAAAGTACACTCTAATGGGAATGAGGAATTTTTGGTCGCTGATTTTGGTGAACTAGCGATCGCTCGTGTTCCCCCAGTTGATTCTTGTATGTGGTGGATTCTCCTGCTACGAGCTTATGAAAAAGCTACAGGCGATTTGTCACTAGCGCGTCAGCCAGATTTTCAAGCCGGGATCAAACTAATTTTGGATCTTTGCTTAGTACATCGGTTTTCCATGTACCCAACAATGTTAGTTCCCGATGGCGCGTTTATGATTGATCGTCGTATGGGAGTTTACGAACATCCTTTAGAAATTCAGGTGTTATTCTACGCGTCTTTGAGGGCTGCTGGTGAATTGCTTTTACCAGATGGGGATGGCGATAGCTACCTTGGCAAAGTCAATAGGCGATTGGGATCTTTGAAATATCATATCCGCAACTATTATTGGCTAGACCTAAAGCGATTGGGGGAAATCTATCGTTACAAAGATAACGAATTTGGTAAAGAAATTGTTAATAAATTCAACATCAACTCAGAATCAATTCCTAGTTGGTTGACCGAGTGGTTGCCCGAAACTGGAGGATATTTAGCCGGAAATCTGGGGCCGGGACGGATAGATTTTCGCTTTTTTGCTCTGGGAAATCTGATGGCAATTTTAACTTCCTTAGCCAGCGTTAAAGAATTTCAAAGCATTATGAATTTATTCGCCCAGCGTTGGCAAGACTTAATCGGCTATATGCCTGTTAAAATTTGCTTTCCCGCAATGGATGGTTTAGAGTGGAGGATTGTTACAGGATGTGACTCTAAAAACAGGGCTTGGTCTTATCACAACGGCGGTAACTGGCCCGTTTTACTGTGGTTATTTACTGCTGCGGCACTGAAAGCAGAGCGAACAGAACTTGCTCAAGCAGCGATCGCTATTGCCGAAAGGCGTTTATTTAGAGATAAATTCCCGGAATACTACGATGGCAACAATGGTCGTTTAATTGGCAAAGAAGCCCGAATTTATCAAACTTGGAGCATTGCTGGATTGTTAGCTGCTAAAAAGCTGGTGGAAAATCCAGAGTACTTGGAATTAATCAGTTTTGCAGAGGGTCTTGAAGGGCCAGGCTGTAGCCTGTAGGTAGATTGTAGAGACGGCGATTCATCGCGTCCATTGCCTGAACCGAACAGTATTAGGTAATGAATACCTGGCAAAGTTTTACCCCAAAAATGATTTAGTGGTGTAATTATACAGGGTGTTTCTGCTAACTAGTACAGCAAACGCGTAAATCCAACTACTATCTCAATTGAGCAGACAATAGGCAGACAAGTTGTTCTGAACAACTGGTTAAAGGTAGTCAAACTTCCGGCTGTACTAGCTATACTGACATAACATTGCAAGCGAGCAAACTTTTGGTAAGTATAAGTTAGTAAATAGTATATTTGTACTAAAAAATCCTGATTAAAAGGTTCCAGCGATCGCACAGCCAGCTTCTCCATCAGAGAGTACCCTAACGAGTGACTCTGCCTCTAAATCCCCTTTTCAAATACCCGATAACTGATACACTATATTGTAAGAGGTATTTGAAGTGTCATACTTAGTAATATCATCAGATCGTCTTTGCATCCTTAACACGTTTTAACGTGTATTAACCATGAAAACTACTTCAGATTTAATTCCAGAATTTGAAAAACTATTCAGACAAAAATTACAATTAAATAATTGTAAACTTAGAAAGAAAAGACAAGAGAATAATTATGAAATTATTACTCCAGCTAAAGACATCTTTTTAATGTATTGGTCTGAGTTTCCAGAAGTTAACTTAATATATCAGCCTGTAGGGGTACGCACTCAGCAAACTAGTGTTTATGAACGAGCTATCCGCTCCCACATTAGTTCTAGTTTGAGTAGTATTCAGGAGAATCCTCACTCTGAATCACCATTATTGGTGCAATAGCTGAAACTCAGATAACACAGACAATATTTACTAAGCTCTCGCCAGTTTTGTTATATAACTGACGAGAGCTGATCGCCGAAAATGTGTTGATCGAGAGATAAAGATGCAATCCGAAAAAAATCAAGATCAGCTAGATTATAAAACCTTGTTAGCCAATGCAAAGCAAGCCTTAAAAGTTGAATATCAAAAATCAGCCGCTTTAGCATCCCAACTGAAAGCCATCAAAACTGAGTTAGAACAAGTTCTGGCTGAAAACAAAACTCTGAGAGAAAGTACTTATGAAGATGTAGTTAAGCACTTTGAGGCGCGTACTCAAGCAGCAGAAGCACTAGCACTAAAAACAGAAGTACGACAAAAATTCCTTGAAGCCAATGGTTGTAAGGATGATGAGAGCTTTGATACTCTATGGGATAGTATTAAAAATAAGATTCAGATCCAAGACAGTGAAGTGAGAATTGTTGCTCAAAATGGCACTCCTAAATTCACTTTAACAGGCAGCATGATGACTTTAAAGGATTTTATTCAATCCCTCAAGCAAGATCCAATCTCTGGAAAATTTTTCTTGAGCTAGAGAGCCAAATTAATGAAAGGCTCTCGCTAAAAGTGGACTAACGATTGTAGTCAAAAGTTATTTATCTTCGTCTCCTGGCGACTGTTCGATTTGACTTTGTTGGGCATTTCACTCCAAAGTAATACACTCCCAAGACTTCTCGGGTTTTGGGGAAAAGGGGAAGGGAAAAGGGAAAGGAAAAACCTTTAACCCTTCCCCTTTTTCCTTTTCCCAAAGCCCGATTCCCAATCAAAAATTCACAAATCGAGAAGTATTGAATGCACTCCAACATTTAAGATTGCATAGAGTTATTAACATTGGCGTATATTTTAATCAGTAAATTTCAATTTAAGAGAAATTTAATTATGATACAAAATGATGAAATACTCGACATTGTAGATGAGAATGATTGCATAATTGGGCAGAAGAAACGTTCGGAAATATATAGTCAAAGACTATGCAATTTTCGAGTTGTCAATGCTTTTATTGTTAATTCATTAGGTCAACTGTGGATACCTCGGCGTTCTACACACAAAAGTATCTTTCCCCTTTGTCTTGATGTCAGTATGGGGGGTCATGTTGAAACCAGAGAAACCTATGAATATGCTCTACAACGTGAACTTAAAGAAGAGTTGAACTTAGAATTAAACATACTTAATGTTCGACTTTTGGGATATTTAGCACCACATCAATATCAAGTATCTGCTTTTATGAAAATTTATGAAATTAAATTAGATTGTAGCCCAGAGTACAATAAAAATGATTTTATTGAAAGTTTTTGGTTATCTCCTGACGATTTAATAAAATGGTTGTATGGCGGTGAGCCTGCAAAAAGTGACTTGCTCAAACTTGTGCAAATATTTTATCAAGATTAAATAGAATTCTTCGTTTGATATTTGTTCAGATTAATTATAAATATAACGATCCAGATGACACCACAAGACGCACGAAAATACGCACCAGCAACCGAGCGTAACCGTAAAGCAATTCTAGAAGTACTTTTACAAGTGTTGCCGGAGAGCGGCACTATTTTAGAAATAGCAAGTGGTACTGGTGAACACGCAGTCTTTTTTGCATCCAAGCTCAGAGATTATCTGTGGCTCCCAACCGATGTAAATCCACAATCAAGAGCCAGCATTATTTCTTGGACTGAACACAATGTATGTGATAACGTTTATGCACCGCTTGAACTAGATGTCAGAAAACCAGTTTGGGCTGTGGAAAATGGTGGATTTGATTGGCTAAATACGAAGCCAATTGTTGCCATCGTCAACATCAATATGATTCACATTTCACCTTGGTCAGCCTGTCTGGGGTTAATGGCAGGGGCAGGTCGTATCCTAAAAGCAGGAGGTATCCTCTATTTGTATGGTCCCTTCAAACAAGGTGGGGAACATACAGCGGCAAGTAATGTAGCTTTTGACGAATATTTACGCACTGAAAACCCAGAGTGGGGTGTGCGTAACTTGGATGATGTTGTAGCAGTAGCTAGCGCCCAAAATCTGATCTTGCAACAGATTTACCAAATGCCAGCTAATAATCTTTCAGTAGTGTTTCAATGTTCAGCCTAGTGGTCTGTCCCATTAATTTTGATGGGTTTGTAGTGAGCGATTTATCGCTCAATTTTAAGCACTGAAGTGCTTACTACAAACTTTTATAACCCTTCAAAACTTTTGCGATAGCTCACTAGTAAAGTAACCCCGTGTGTAAACAGTCGTATAATTGTTTACACACGGGGTTTTCGAGAACCAATGTTAATCAGCTTCCTTGTTTATTACATGAACTTCTTCCAAAGTCTGTAAGCACCATATCCAGCTACTACTGCTAATGTTGCTGGAGCGGCAACTGTTACAGCAATACCTCCTAGCATGGTTCCCCCTCCGATCGCCGCTAATCCAGAAGTCATTCCAGCTGCACTCAGACCAGCAACACTACCAGATGCTGAAATTGCACCAACTACTCCAGCGGCACCACCTACTGTACCTGCGGCAGCACCAAGACCACCTGCAACAACTGCTCCCTTCTTTTCTTTCATATCATTGTTACCTTTAATACATGTTTGAATTAAATAGCAATCTATCAGGAAGCTATTTAACCTATTTATGACATAAGGCTTTTCTAGAAAAATAGAGTAATTCATTTGAATTACTCTAAAATTTAGCTAAAGTTACTTAGTTGTATTAAGTACAATACATATTATTAATACAGCAATTTATACGATTGCCGAAAGTATAATACGTCTTGGGGCGATTTTGTACGCGATCGCGCTGCATGTATCCCGACTGACCTCCCCGTAAAGAACGTGCTGCAAGGACTTCCAACCAAGTGATGCCTACCTGAGTGTTTGGCCATTGTTTGGGTAAATCCTGGGTTAATTGAACGCTATCTGAGTCAGCAAGTCTTTACTTTATTCTCACCGCCGACTGCGAAAACCCTGTTTACCATTAACTTGGTCAAAGAGTACATCGTATTTATCAAACAAGGCGATTCCAGGATTTACAAATATAGTCAGTTCTGATTGTGGCGAGATACTCAAATTCCAGCGATTAAATCCGTCACGGGTTCCTGGTGTCAAACTATAATCAAAAATGCCATTAATTCCTACTTTCACAGCATTTGCTGACCCTAATACTCCGGGTTTGAGTTTACCTGCTGTAGAAGCTGACTTGAATTCAGTCAAACCATTAATAGTTCCAGTATCAGCGATCGCTCTGCTATTACACAAATTTTTCGCAGAACTCCCAGCAAGAGTTAAACAAACTTTGGTTAGTCGAGAATCCCATCTTTTACCGGGTACATCATTAATTTCGGGCTGTTGACTCCAAGAAGCCATTTTGAAACCTGCTTGATTCTCAGCAGTTAAACCGAGAATAAGGCTGCCATTTTTGTTACTACCACCATTGCCAGCGACGATAAATCCGTTACTCAGATTGCCCGATAATTTTCTCAACGGATTATAGGGAAGTGATTTTTCAAAATAGTTAACACCGACAATTCCCGAAAATGGTACACCACTATTTGCTGAACATTTAGGTTTGTTGGCGCTACATTGGCGGCTAGTAACAAGTTGTACGGGAACAGGTTCGGCGGTGGGAATCAAACCAAACCGGACATTAGCGTAAACTAATTCTCCTTCCAGGATAGTACCATCACTTAATACCTCCTTGATATTTTGACCTGTTCTTTGAATAGGAGAATTACCTAAAAACTCTTTGGGAACTCTTAGCCCTGCTGACCCCGTATCTAATAAAATACGTTTTGGTTGACCATTTGCGATCGCAACTTCCAAAAAATAGCCGCGAATACGTTGCCCAAGGGAAGGTTTTGGATATAGAGGTAAGCTTACGGTGTTATAAGTTGACTTGCGGGGTGTATTTTGCGAAATATCGCGCAACGCTGAATTTGGGAAAAGAGCCGCAAATGCTGACTGGCGTTGCGCTGCTGGTTCAGGGGCAATATCCCAAAGACTTTCGTAGTAGAAAAAGCCAATACCTAAACCGCGTTGTTGCGCTGCTTCTACCTGGGATTTGATTTGTGGGATGCCAACTGGACGATTTCGTAAACCCGCCATAATACCGATACCAGTTGGAATGATTTGTTGGGTTTCTAAAATTTCTGGGCGGGTAATTTGAGCGATAAAACTTTCCAAATCATTACGATACACCTGCATGACCAACTCATCAACAATACCCAACCGTACCCAGTTTAGCCAATCTTGCAGTTGCATTTTATAAGCGAAATTATAGTAATTAGGAGCAACTGAAAAAATGGCATTCGGTTTTCTGGCTTTCACTGTTTGATAAAGGTCTACCATGAATGCAGTCATTTTATCTGCCCGCCATTTTATCCATGCTTGGGCTTGGGGATTAGGTGGTGGAGGATTCCCAGTTTCTTGAGTATATAGACTAATCGTGTACTGATCGTAACCAAAATCTACAGGTAAACTCATGTGGTCGTCAAATTGAACGCCATCAGCATTGTATTTAGTGATAACTTCGATCACGAGTTCGCGGATAAGCTCTTGCACTTCTGGGTGAAAGGGATTCAACCACGCTACTTCACCCGCAGCACTAATTGAAGTTTGAGTCCCATCCCCTTTTTGTGTTAGCCAATCTGGATGCTGCGATGCAAGTTCCGAAGTTAGAGGAACCATAAAACCAAATTCAAACCAGGGTATTGCTAGTAACCCTTGGCTGCGGGCTTGAGTAATAATGTCTGCAATTACATCTTGTCCCTCTGCTCCCTTGAAGAAAAAAGGTATCCCCTTTTTCTGCATGATGGCACTGGGGTATTGTGTATAACCATCATTCCAAACTACGGGATAAACAGTATTAAAGTTTAACTGCCGCAGTTGACTCATGGCTGCTTGCACCTGTGAACGATTTCTAAAAACGCTAAAATCGTTACCACTTAGCCACACTCCCCGAATTTCCTGACGAGGTTGAGGAGGTAGTTGGGCAACGGTAGGGGCAAAGCTGTTGAGTAGCAATACCAGAAAGAATGAGATCAGACATAATAATGGCAGCAGACGCTTTTTCAAAAGCCACGGCGCTGTCTGTTGACTCGTTACCTGTAGCTTACTGAGGCCTACTAGTACTCGTCTGTGTACAGGCTTAAATAGTAAGTTAGTTAGAATTGCGTTAATTTTTCTACTTTTTTCCCAAAACTGAGTTGTCATTACTTCTGCTTACTAAACGAGGTTAATTGGTTATATTTAATACCATATAAACGTTAAATTACTACATCAGAAAACTGATGCAGTAATTTAGCTGCAAGATAGTTGACGCAGTTATAAGCTTAGTGGTGCCAAATAGAAATGTTTCAAATGTAAGCTGTAATCGAGATGCTGTGATGAAATTTATTGTTGTGCGATCGTCAAACCCATGAATTTCCAACCTCACCAAAACACTTTTGAGGACAAATTAAGCGCAAGTATTGGGCTGGCCATTGGATTACTATTCATTGGGGGTGGTTTTTGGGTACGTAACATAATCGCTTACGAAAGTGCAACGCTAAACGAAACACGCGGTACGGTGGTAGACAGCATCAGTCGTCGCGATCGCAGCAGTACAAACAACAATGAGCAAAAAGAAACCTATGCGCCAGTTATCGAGTTTCTAGCCAACGGTAAACGCACTCGCTTTACAGGCAATTATGAGTCCTACCGTTCCAGCAACGGTCAGATGGTGGTGATACGTTACAATCCTCAACAACCCATAACTACTGCGCGTGTCGTGAATCCGCTAGAAGGTTTAGTACCTTGGGGAATGTTTGGGATGGGTGGGTTAGCTGTGGTTTTTAGCGTGGGTAGACTGTTGCCTATACGCTGGTCTTCAGGTGAGTGACTATAGCATTAGATATGTTTTGATTTTCGTGCTGACTTTGGCGGCGTTCGGTGTGCGCCAAAATATTTCTCACTCCGGTAACGCAACCACACCCGCAACACTTGCGGAATCTGGTCTTTTTGTTCTTTAGTCAGAGTATTGTAAAGGGCTAAGGCGCGATCGCGTTCGCCCCGACAAGCTGCATTGTTGTGAGCATCCCAATAGCTGCGGGCTACTCGAATCCGCCGACAGACTTCTTTAATCAGCGCGTCTCCTGTAAGTGGAGTATCTTGCTTAGTCATACTCAAATGCGATAAATTTCTAATGCCATCCTAGCGAGTCAGATTTATCTTGACACTTCAAATTCCAAGCTGGCTGATTTCAGCTTTTCATAATGCATCCTACTACTGCCTGGGTGGCATCTTAGCGAACTTGGGCAGGTCTGGGTTCATGTAATCCCACGGCTGGGCACTGGCTGTGTAAATATCCATCGCAGGTTGGAACCAGCTTGGGTCATCAAGACTCCCTGCCATAATGCCAAGAAGCTCAGCGATCGGGGGCTTGCTAAATAATCGGGAACCACACTTTGGGCAAAAACCTCGACCAACAAGGCTTCCACTATCACCAATCACGTCATAGTATTTAATATCTCCGGTGACGGTGACTGCACTCTGCGGTACAAGAAGTCCAGATGCATAGGCACCTCCTGTGGCCCGTTGACAATCACGACAGTGGCAATTCACCATTCTAATGGGTTCGGCTAAACATTCGTAGCGGACAGAGCCGCATAGACAACCGCCAGTAAATTTTGTTGCCATAAAAATATCTCTCCTTGGAAGCGAAAAGTTTGATCGTTGGGGTCTCCCCCAAGAACAACTTTTCAAGACAGCTTTGCTAGGACGCGGGTTTATTCATTACACTTCTTGGCATTTGTCGGGAAAGAGGAAAGGTTCTGTATTGTCCCCTTTCCCTTTAACCTTTACCCTTTTCTCCCTCTTGCAAAAAGCACTTTTGTCAGAGGTCTATTACACATTGCACTCTTATCTAGTCTTACAAGTTTTTGCTTTTTTTACAGCTTTTTAAGATTGCCTTTTCTACAGTGCAAGATTCATGGTCTGTCTTTGACATGACTCAAGATTATTTGTTATCGATTGATGATAAAAATTAAAAGACAGCAATCAAAAATCCGATTAGATACACTACACTCAATTCCATTTTTGGAAACAATAGTTAATTTATCTGATTTTAAGCCTTAAACCGTAGTGTTGCCAGGTAGATTAAGTAATTTTACCTTGTATTTTCTAAGAGCAGCGCAGCCGATGGCGTACCACTTGCTATTCACATCCTGCCTTGTTTCTTGAAAGTTACCATGCTATTTATGTCATCGGGTATATATGCGCCAGCCGCAGTAGCGATTAACTTAAACATTAGGATAAATGCGTGAATTGGCCATTTATCTACAGCCTCACTGCTTGCGTTTTTCAGCCTTGGGAGTTTTTAACAAGCTCACTAAGCTATTATGCTGCCGTCTTCAAGCAAAAATCTCTGATAGAAATTAACCTGTATTAGGAAGTGGGCTATGCATATTGGATTTCTTAACCCTCAAGGCAATTTTGATTCAAGCAATAGTCACATAACGAAACACCCAGATTTTGGGGGTCAGCTAATTTACGTTAGGCAAGTCGCTATAGCCATAGCTCAAATGGGTCATAAAGTTGATATTATCACCCGTCAAATTATTGACCCGGAGTGGCCAGAGTTTGCCGAAACGATTGACACTTATCCAGAGATCGATAATGTCCGCATTATCCGCTTACCAGCTGGGCCAAAAGAATTTCTCTCTAAAGAGTTGTTATGGCCTCATCTTGTTGCTGATTGGGTACCCAACATCTTGAAATTTTATCAAGAGCAAGGTGGCTTACCCGATGCTATGACTGCTCACTACGGCGATGGAGGACTGTGTGGCGTTTTAATTGAAGAGGAGACAGGCATACCTTTTACTTTTACTGCTCATTCTCTCGGCGCTCAAAAGATCGACAAATTGGAAGTCACCCCAGAAAATCTCACAGGGATAGACGAGCAATTTAATTTTAGATATCGCATTTTAGCCGAACGCCTGAGCATGAATCGCTCGGCGGTTAATATCACCAGCACACGACAAGAACGTTTTGAACAGTATTCTCATCGCGTCTATAGTGGTGCAGTGGATGTAGACAACGACAACCGCTTTGCAGTGATTCCACCGGGAGCAGATTTCTCGATTTTCGGTGCAGAAGCGCGTTCCGAAAACGAGGAGGCTACTTACGAGTTCATTCAGGAACGATTGGCACGGGACATTGCAGAAGACCGTCGAGATTTGCCTGTCATCTTAGCATCCAGTCGATTAGAGCTGAAAAAAAACATATTGGGACTAGTGCAAGCTTTCGCAATCAGTCCAACACTTCAGGAACGAGCTAACTTGGTGATAATTACAGGGGCGCTGGACAATCCTTTACGAGAAGAGACTAGCGACGAAATCACTGAAGAAGTATTAGCCCCGATTCGAGAAGCGGTCAAAGAAAACGACTTGTGGGGCAAAATCAGTGCATTTAGCTTGTTACATCAGTCTCAAGAGTCACTGGCAGCAACCTATAGGTTTATGGTTAAACGCCGCTCAGTATTTGCGCTGACTGCACTCTACGAACCCTTTGGGCTTGCTCCCTTAGAAGCAGCAGTAGCAGGCTTACCAGTGGTAGCAACCAAGAACGGTGGTCCTAGCGAGAGCTTGCGACAGGGAGATAAGGAATATGGCGTACTCGTTGACCCAGAAGATCCTGCTGATATTGCACGAGGCTTGGAGCGGTTGCTATGTGATGCTCAAGAGTGGGAGTATTTTGCCCAAGCTGGTCAGCAACGGGTGCTGAAGAAGTACACTTGGGAATCTACTGGTGAAAACTACCTGTCTTTGCTTGAGCAAATTGTGTCTTCACCGGAAACTCGCCCTCGCCCTGAACTCCTTCCTATCCATCCTTACTTCCGTAATCCAGAATCGCAGACCGATGTTTTTTTGGAAGAATTGAGCGAACTCTACTTTGGATCTAATCAAAAGGTACTAAGCAATGTGGATTAAATAAAGTGCAAAACTGGGGTTAAAGCAGAAGTTCTTGCAGGGAAGACGGAAGTTGCTACAGACTGCGCAAAACACTGAAACGTCAAGGCGGAAGTTCTTGCAGGGAAGGCGGAAGTTGCTACAGACTGCGCGAAACACCGAAACGTCAAGGCGGAAGTTCTTACAGGGAAGACGGAAGTTGCTACAGACTGCGCGAAACACCGAAACGTCAAGGCGGAAGTTCTTGCAGGGAAGGCGGAAGTTGCTACAGACTGCGCGAAACACCGAAACGTCAACCCTGGAGCAATATTTTTTGATGGATGCTAAATGTGGGATTCAGGCAGCTATGAGCAGCCAGCGCAAAATGTGCTGACTGCTTCAGCAAACTGCTGATTTTGCTCCATCAATGCCATGTGTCCACCTGGTTTTAGGGTGACTCTTTCAGAGTAAGGTAATTCTGCTTTCATGCGATCGCTCGCCACAGGTTTTGTCGCTATATCTGAAGCCCCACACATTACCAATACAGGAACGTTAATAGTTGCAAGTGTGTCTGTTTCGTCGAACTTCAACATTGCCAGTGTGCCACGAGCCAGAACACCAGGCGAACCCAATGCTGATAAGAATGCTGCAAAACTTAGTTGACCGCGTGTTTCAGTACCCGTAAATCCAGATAGTTCGACGGTGATGTACAGCGAACCATTGAAATACGAGAGCCAAGTCATCAACCAAAAAACCGGCCACAGCACAATAGTCAGGGACAACACAGGTTCGAGTAGCGGTTTCTGCAATTTCCGTACCAGATTGCTAAAGATGCAAGTTTTTACCGGATTGATGTAAGTAGTATCTACAAGAATTAAGCCAGCTACTCGACTCCTCAATTGCTCTGGAAAAAGGCGACAGAATGTCAGGTTAATCATTCCGCCCATGCTGTGTCCCAACAAGATAACAGGTTTATCCCCTGCTATGGCAATAACAGCTTCCAAGTCACGGGCATATTTTTCTATAGAGTGATCGTTGTTTTTCGGTTTAGCGGATTTTCCTAACCCTGGTAGATCCCAAACAATTACTCGGAAGCGATCGCTTAGTTGTCGTTTGGCATAATACCATATAGTACTGTTTGGGCCCCAACCGTGTGACAAGATAATTGGTTGACCATCTTCAGGGCCAAAAAACTCTACTTGCAACACGCTCCCATCTGGACGTGGTAAGCGCTGCACGGTTTTGCTACGCATAAACTTGGGTTCCTCGTTTCCAGGACGGCGCAGCAGTGGCAAACTGATAAAACGACCGCCAAAAGTCCACAGAACCATTACTAATCCAGCCACCAAGTAGGGCGTTCCTACAAGTTCTCGTTCGTACCATTCATAGAGAATGTAGATTCCTCCGCCAAGTACCCCAACAGACAGCAGTTGAAACAGCCATACAAGTAGAAAATTATGAGGCATGAATATCATGAGCCTAAACCTTGCAATGCTTTGTTAACTGCTTTTAGCTTCATACCATAGTTAGAATCATCCAACTTTCACTCTCAAGAATGATTTATACAGTGTTATGAGGGTGATAAAAATGCTGGGTTAGTTAATAAACAATGTAGATTGGCAAAAATAACTATTAATAAAAAATATTCCTTCTTTCTCCTGCTTTTGATTAATTAACAACTCTTCAGTAGGGGTGTATTAGTGACAGATGTATGAGTTTACAGCACGCTAGTGCATTCGGATTAGGGATGACGAATTAATATCAAATGCTTACTACTCAGGCAAAACATTAACTGAATCGTTACTAAAATTTTGTTCAAGATAGCGTGGATTGCTTACTCCTACGTGCAAAAGCAGTGCTGTAACTAATGCACCGATAGCTGCTACTAAGAAGGTAGTTCTATAGTCAATATTCTCCACTATCCATCCACCTAGTAGAGGAGCAAGGATGCTGGCAGGGGCAATAAGGGTATTACCAAGACCAATATAGGCTGGTCGTTGGTGTAGGTTTCCAAACTCTAAGGTCATTACCGCAGCAATATTTTGCAGAGCTATCATACCTATTCCCTCTCCTATAAATACCAAGTAAAACCAGTTAGCATTTGATGCCAAACAAGCTAAAACCGAACTGAACGCACAGGCTACACAACCAATTTGTAGAATCAACTTGCAACCGATGCGATCGCCTAACCAACCCAAAACTAATCCAGCAATAGTTTGTGTGACCATCAATAGAGTCGTAATGAACCCAATAGATGCTTCTCCCATCTCATATTGATGTACGGCATAGAGTGTATAGAAGGGAAGTGGCATCAGTGCTAACTGTGAGATCATACGTGCGATCACAAAGCAACGAAAATTCTCATCACAGCGGAGGATCACAATCAGACTGTCCCAAAATTCACGTCTACTTTCAAAGGCTGATGGTGTGATGCTTACTGGCTCTCGCGTCCTAGACATAAAAAACCAAGATAGAGCCATTGCCAAACTGGCACACAAAAAACACAGAGCAAAGTTAAATGGTTGAGCAATTTCCTTAAGCAGTAAACCAGCGATCGCAGCACCACAAACACTCATCAAATTACCAGATGCTGATAAAGTACCGTAAAAAATACCAAGGTTTTTAGAGGGAACAATTTTCGCAACCATACTTTGCCAAGCAGTAGCGCTAAACCCACCGCCTAGCCCTTGCCAAATGAGTATGGCAAATGTCAACAGTAAGATAGTTTGGTGATTGAATTTTAGTTGTAACAAAGCCACCAGTGCTAATCCCAAAAATGGAAGCTTCTGATGAATTGTCAATAACATTACAGTTGGTTTGTAACACTGTAGACGAGCTACCTTACTAGCTGTTAATAGCTGAGGTAGTTGCCAGCCTAAGCGTGGAATAGCTGGGATCAGACCGATGAGTAATGCAGAATCAGTAAGAGTACTAACAAATAGAGGAAGAATCGTGAAAAATGAAGCAAAACCACTCCCAAAACCAAAAAATCCACTTTCAATAACATTGACAGTAAAATTATGGCGAAGGTTTTTTTGAATTTCAGAATTAAGCATTTTTATAGATATTACAAGTTAGGTGATTTATTCTGTTTTGTGGAAACTCAGGCTGCATTTTAAGCAGGTTTATCTTCTTTTTGTAGATACTTAGAAATCACCTAAGTACCCACAAAAACCTGAGTTCCATAGATTGTTCCCAAATGTTGTACTTAAATCACCGTTGAAAAATATTTTTGTAAAATATCCCAAGTTTTGATGGTGAGCCTTACTGCAAAGGAGTTTGGGTTAGTGGCAAGTGTAGGTTAGCTTTGAAGTTGTAAGTCTGTGGTGCGTGATTGGTAAGCGGTGTAGATTATGCCAAAGCTCACGCCTATTAATCATAGAGATTGACTTGACAATAAAAGAGCGAAAGCATAGGCGTAGTTGTTGTAGACATCGCCCAAAAGGTATTGATAAAGGTTAATTTGAAACTGGACTCTTTGGATTGAGTCGAAGAAAAACTGGAAGTGTGTTTATTAGTCTATTGACCGACAGATTGTTGTGAGTTAATTTTGGAACAGTGGCTAAATCAGTTATCAATAGACTTCTTGCAGAAGTTGGCAAAAGGTGAAGAGGTGAATGACACTAAGTTCAGCCGTATAGTAGGCAGGGTATTGTAGGAGAGAACAACGATTCCATTAGACTTTTTGCAAAAGTCGGGGTAAAGGTGAAAGGGAAAATTTACTCGTTTGGGAAATGCGATCGCTCACATTGTGCAAATCCCCGATTAAATGCGTAGACGTTTCTTTGGCTTGTCGTCAGGTGCTATTCTCTCATCAACATAAATGCTATATGTCTTCTGAGTTCTATGTTTCTATCTCAGATACGAATGGCACTAAAATTCATGTGAAACCTCGTGAGGGCTATCTTGTTAGGGGTAGGGTGTAGAGAACTGATATTGTCTTACTACACCCCAAACCTGCAACCCCACACCCGCTCTTGATGAGGGTTTCAGTACTTCCCGTGAAAAGTCAGACACCCAACACCCCACACCCTTTCATCCAGGAATACCAGGGATTTACGCTTTTCTTAGTGCCATTTATCTCAGATACATTCAAACCAGTTAATTTAGTACGTTGTGACTATGCGATGCGGTCTGCGGTAATCGTATTAATGTATATTTTTGAATTTAAATAACAAACCTAAATAAACACCCAACAGTATCCTGATTTTTAGAAACAATCTTCTTTGCAGAGTTCAATACAATGTTAAAAAATGATAAGTTCTGATTGAAATATCTAAAATTTATTAATACGTATCTATCTTAGGTTATAGTTTATTTACCTTATAAAGATTGATAGTTGATGGTTTTGAACAGCATGAGAACTACATTCATACTGGCCATGTTTTACAAAAAAATAAATCTATATGCATAGACGAGCTCCCTTATCTTTGTTTTTAGGAGTATTAACGAGTTCTAGCTGTTTTATCTTCAGTGTAGTAGCCCAAGTCCCATCTAATTTGCAGCAGTCTTCGACTCGGAGTGAAGCTGAAGCTGCTAGTTGGTTTGAAGCTCATCGCAAGCAGCCAGCCGCTTTACGAGCATTTGTACAGCGAATGCCGAAGGGAGGAGATATACACAGTCATCTAAGCGGGGCTGTGTACGCAGAAAAATATCTGGAGTGGGCTGCCATCGATGGGTATTGTGTGAATCCAAAGATGGGGGCTTTAGTTGAACCTAAGGCTTGCGGTCAGGACAGTAGCTATTTTCCAGCCTCAGAATTGTTAAACCGAACATCTGTTTATGATTCCCTAATAAATCGTTGGTCTACTCGTAACCTCCAATTTGCTGGAAAATCTGGACACGACCAATTTTTTGAGGCTTTTAGTGGTTTTGGACCAATATCAGACTCTATGAGCCGTCGGGATGATATGGTCGCGTCAGTAGCAAATCGGGCAGCTTCGCAGCATATTACCTATCTAGAGTTAATGCTTACCGTTCAGGGCAGTGAGGTTCGACAGCTAGGGCGTGAAGTTGGTTGGAATAAAGATTTGCAAGAGATGCACCGTCAATTGCTCAAACGAGGATTAACTAAGCTAGTGACACTGGGCAGCCAGCAATTTACACAGTTGGAGCGCGAAGTCTCGAAAACACTCGGTTGCGGTACTCCATCAGCACAGCCTGGATGTGCAGTAACAGTGAGCTATTTGCAGCAAACAACAAGAACAAAGTCGCCCGTTGAAGTGTTTGCTCAGTTAGCTTATGCCTTTGCATTAGATTCATCGGATTCGCGGGTAGTTGGCATCAATCTTGTCGCCCCAGAAGACAACCCGATTGCACTGCGCGACTATACTCTGCAAATGCAAATGCTGCAATTTTTCAAACGCCAATATCCCAATGTCAAGGTGGCGCTTCATTCCGGAGAGTTAACCCTGGGTTTGGTTCCGACCGAGGATTTACGTTTTCATATTCGGCAAGCTGTAGAAGTGGCACAGGCATCTCGCATCGGACATGGCGTTGATATTCTTTTTGAGGAGCGTCCCTTTGAGTTAATGGAGCAAATGCGGCGACGCGGCGTGTTGGTTGAAATCTGCCTGACTAGTAATGAGATCATTTTGAATGTACAGGGAGATAACCATCCTTTTAGGGAGTATTGGAAGGCTGGAGTACCAATGACCCTTGCTTCTGATGATGAAGGCATTTCCCGCATCGATTTGAGTCATGAGTATCTGTTAGCAACAACGAGATATGGGCTGGGATATAAAGACCTCAAGCTACTGGCTCGCAATAGCTTAGAATATAGTTTCGCTTTGGGAAATAGTCTCTGGAAGTCGCCTGAGTTTAAGACAATGGTTCCAGCTTGTGCAAGCGATACCCCTGGTGAAACCTCTGTTTCTCAAGGGTGCAGTGCTTTTTTGAACAAGAGCGATCGCGCGCGGATTCAATGGCAGCTAGAATCGGAATTTGCTCGGTTTGAGTCATTGCAGAACTGGCTTTGATTGACTTTCACGAAAAACGTAGAGCAACGAATTATTTCACCGTACCGACAAATTAGAAGTCAAGTTTTTCATACCTGCAAGCTTTACTGCAAACAATACCTTTGCCAAAATTTTTCTAGGCTCTTATTTTGGCAAAGGTATTGTTAATTTAGTGTATTTTCTAGATTCCATATTGATTCCCCTCCTATAGCTTTGTCTATACAGGATAAAGACAAACGCAAAAAATTTGAGGTACTTGTGAGGAAGTGCAAGATTATCTCTTCAGTTTCATAGGACTAATAAATTAAGGAATCTAAGTAAAAAATTATACTTTTAAACTCAAGATTGTCTAGGAATAAACTTATGTATCATTATTATCTTTTTCACAATTTCCTCAAATTGTTTTGGTAAGTTTAAGGTAAAGCCAAAGCATGAATTGTTCTGGTTTTGCAGAACTTAAATAGCTGGGAGAAGAGTTATGGATACAGCTGTCAAATATGACCTAGAAGTTATTAAAGAAGAAGCGCGCCAACTTATTTACAAAGGACTTGTAAGACGTAACCAGCCAATTTATGCTTTGTGTCAGTACATTCCTGGTCGAGATTGGATTTGTGTTGAGCTTGTGCTAGAAGAAAACGACTTTTTACTCAGAGATAAGATTATCGATCTGTTAGGTCGTGAAGACTGGATTGAAGATTGAAACAAAGGCGTGAAAGTTCCTACGAGATTTGCTACTACGGCTAAAGCCTACCGCTATTTTATGCAAGCAGCAGGAATAGAACCGCAGCTAAGACAGATTGTTGCAGACTTAGATGTTGAAGATGTGATTTAGAAGCCGCTTTGAAGTCTGCGGTTGATTTTAACCGCGTGATGGTGGCCTTAGGAATTTTCCTCTATCCGCTGCATTTAATTTGTTATGCTGCGCTCACTCACGCACTGGCGCTACTTCGCGTGATGCAAGAAAACCAAGGACAATTGCTACTAAAATCAATGCTGGAACATCCCCGAAGAGGTGTCCACGTTCCACAGGGTCAATCACTGCGTGTATCGCCATGATCAGCCCGTGAACAAAACTCGACCAGACGGTGAACCAGATTAAACTGAGATGCGCTTCTGGTTTTCGAGAAGCCCATAGTAAAAAGACACCGAGCGTCGCATAAACACCAACGATCATCTGTTCATATTCATATTGACCTGGTTGCCATGACCAACCCGATGGCCATATCTTCATCAAAGGATAGACCAGGAGAAAAGCAATTCCAACAACAACAAGGGCAATTTGCAAGTACCGATGCTGCTCATCCATTACTCCAACCTCACAGTATTTTTTCAGGGTAGTTTCTACTAATGGAATACCTAGTTGTAATAATATTCTTGCTAGTGACACTTCAACTTAGGAGTGTTAAAAATCTTGATGTTCCTCGTGTTTTAAAGTTGATTCAAGACTGCATCGTTTGCAAAGCAATATGCATCATTGACGGTGAATCATAGACTTTTTGCAAAAGTCGGGAAAAGAGGAAGGCGGGGTCTGGTTTGGGCATAAGGGGCGCAAGGCCTTGCGCCCATACGATGGGTGTGGTTCCAATACGGTTTAGGAAAAGGGAAAAAGGTGAATTCATTCAAACCTTTACCCCTTACTCTTTCCCCTTTTCCCAAACCACAACGGATATGAAAAGTGCTTATCCGAAACGTATTAGGTGTGGTTCAACAAGCACTAAGTGAGGCAAATGTTTCCCAAAGTTGTGTTGAGTATTGGTGCATTGCTAGCGATCGCTTTCCTAATTCGGCGGCGTTGCATAAATGCTGCAACGCCGACAAGCTTACCAGTGATAGGCAATATTCTCAACTCGATGATCTTTTTCTTCGGCTTAGGTGTGTTCTGCTTATGGTGGATAAAACGCGATCGCATGACAGTTAAGCACCTCTAAAAGCTCTCTTATAACATTTAACATTCATTATTCTGTAATTTGCATTTCAAAATGCAAATCTACCAAGGGTGATAATGCCTAATGGTACAATAGCAGAAGCATGAAAGCGTGAATACAAAACTCGTCATTTCTCCTCAAGAACTCGCGTCACTGTTAGCAAGAAATTTATTGCAAACTGTCATTATTGATACGCGAAGTCCAGAAGATTATGCTATTTCTCATATTCCTCAATCCATAAATATTAGAGATTTTTTCACATATCTTTTAGAGAATTCTTCCCCAGCAGGATTAAAGGAATTGCAAGAGTATTTTGCAGAAATCATGAGCAGGGTAGGAATATCTGGTACAGAACAGTTAATTGTTTATGAAAATGCTTTAAATAAAGGTTACGGTCAATCTTGTCGAGCAGCTTTCTTACTGAAATATTTGGGTTGCGCTCAGGTATCTATTTTACACGGAGGATATGAAGCATGGCTCAAGACAGGATTACTTACTACCGATGAAGTACCGAACCGTGAAAGCAGCATATTTAGATTACATCCCAATGCTGACATAATGGTGACTACCACCGAGATGTTACAAGCAATTGAAAATTCAGCAATTATTAAATTAGATGTGCGCGATCGCAACGAATGGCTTGGGTTGAGTTCTTCTCCTTACCATCCTGATTTTTGTCCTCGCAAAGGTAGAATTCCTAACGCTGTATGGTTAGAATGGCATCATCTAATGAATTCTGAATCGGAAATCCCCACGTTCCGATCGCCAGATGAAATCCGAGAAATTTGTCAGTCAGTAGGTATTACTTCTGAGTCTATTGTGTACATTTACTGCTTTAAGGGTTCAAGGGCTGCGAATACATTAATAGCTCTTGAAGAAGCAGGAATTTCTGCTAGAAATTATTTTGGCTCTTGGAATGAATGGTCCCGTGATTTTTCACTACCAATTGATAGCAGAGTCATGCAATGAGCGGATAAAGCAATACCCTTGGCTTCCGAATAATGGTAGATTGGGTTGAGGCTGTGAGTAAAATTCTTGCGTCGCAACAGTGCAAATACACTTTAACTTGAGTGCGATCGTTAAACAGTATTACTAAACTAGTATTATTTAAAGCTGCTGAAGTTTGCCATAACCCACCCTCCGGGAAAATCACCGGAGATGACCTTAACAGACTACTACTATTTTATTTGGAGGGTAACATCAAATCGCTGGACAATCGAGCTATCGCCTTCCCAAGATCGCCATTCCTTGAGTTGTAATCTAGCTACCCCTCTAGCTTTGGTTTTGAAGGTAAATATTCGTTTTCCACCAACACCTACGAGCCCATCTGTTGGGCTGCTAGAAAAGGTTGAATTCTGAAGTTTGATTGCATAGGGATCAATTTTTTCGATCTCCCATGTGTACCCCGTGCTTGGATTTTCTGCTAGATTGAGTACAATTACACTGCCACTGCGAACTGTAAAAGTTTTACCTTGGTCTGCCTGGGTAATGGTAAGCGGTAACACTTTCTTCTTTTTAATACATTTGTGGCGATCTACTACCCCAACGACGGTTGGAGTATTGAGATAACTTATAAACCCTTGATTAAGTTCTAAAACCGTAACCAAAGTTATTGGCATCAACATAAAGAACATTATTCAGCACCAAAAAGATCATAAAATTCATTGACAATGCGTGGCGACTCTGAATCATCTACCCATTGATTCTGATTCCTGAATTCTTCATCAAACATCAACATTTATCTGTTCTATCTGTCTAGCGGCTTTATCCCAAAGCTTTGCTGAAGTTTCATCTTGCCAATGAGTTCTCAAATTTTCCGCTTTTTTGTGACATATTCGCTCTAACATTTCTAATATTGCGGATAATGTCAATTTATTAATTAATGATTCTAAAATCTCCATATATTCTTTTTGCATGATAATTACCTCCTTAATTTCATCTGAGTATATGCTGACAAAACCCACTTGTTCTTAAAGGATGTATTAAAATTTATTATCGAGTGGTACTAATATTCTGCCAGCTTATACACGCAGTTTAACCTATTTTGAATACTCAATTTTGAGAATTTATTTTTAAGATATGAAAAAACTGTTTAATTCAAATATTTCCTCACAAGTTCCTCAAGTTTTTTATCTAACTTAAAAATAGGGTCGGATAACTAAAAAGTATGAATAAGACGAAGGCGCTCAACACATTCGTTTAGTACAAATGCGAGTAGGTGAAGCATCTGATGTAGTACCAGATTCTTTGGAGTCTGCCTTTGATGTTGCCAAAAAAGGAACAATAGCGGAAGATGCCAAATTACAAGTCGAGAATGTTCCTGCTGTTTGTTATTGCTCGAATTGCAACATTGAATTTCACCCGACTAGCAAATTGAATGAATGCCCAGAGTGTCACCAAGCTTATTGTGAAGTGCATCAAGGCAACGAGTTTGAACTAGCTTTTCTAGAAGTGTCTTAATTCATCGCCTGAATATTACTGAAGTTGCCAATCAACTTGCAATACATCAGGCAGATAAAATTAACTGTGTACTTTCATATTGCCGCGCGATCGCTAGCCGCGCAAGCCCTCTCTGTTTTGCACGGTACAACACAAAACTCTGATGTCTACTTCCAAGGGAAATAAACTGTCAATCCTTATTATCTAGCTTGCGCAGATATCAGCCAGAAAGTCATGGATGAATTTGCTGCGATAACTGGGTGACAATATGGGAATGGGCATTGGAAGAGGCAGAGGTGCAAAGAAGAAAGACTTATTGCAACTTCTCCCCTGCTCCCCTTGTCTGGCTCATCTCCCTATTCGCCCTACTCCCTATTCCCCAGTCCCTATTTACTCGAATGCGACTTTTCCGGCATGACTATATTAGTGTGGCTTGCCTTGCCATTTTTGCCGTTATTCTGTGCGTTACCATTGCGGGGATGGATGACACCATAACCACCGTGGTTACGTTCGTAAATTACATTAATCTCTCCAGTTTCAGAATTGTGGAACATATAAAAGTCGTGTCCCACGAGTTGCAGTTGTTCTAGGGCTTCTGCAACGGTCATCGGCGGCATAGAAAAATATTTGGTGCGGACGACTTCGTTGGGCAATTCGGCGGTGCGATCGCCAATTAAATCTGTTACTATCGACTCTGGAATAACTACTTCTGTTGGTTGAGCATGAGTTTTGTGGTCTTGACGCCGTTCTTTATATTTCCGCAGTTGACGGGCAATTTTATCTGCAACTAAGTCAATGCTGGCATATAAGCTTTCGCTGCTTTCCTCGGCACGAATAACGCTACCATTAGCATAAATAGTTACTTCAGCCGCTTGTCTTGGATTAATTCGGGGATTCCGGGCGACGCTAAGATGCACATCCACTTCATTTGTAATGCTTTGAAAGTGACTAACTGCTTTTTCAATTTTTTGATGTACATACTCACGAATCGCATCGGTGATTTCAATATTTTTGCCGTGGATGACAAGCTTCATTTAATACTCTCCCGCTGAATATTTTGGATGTGTGAATTTGCTTTGTATGAAAAGAAATTGCGGTAAGGTTTATTACTCCCGCCAAAACAAATTGTGAACTATATTGTATCTACTCCTGTTAAGCTGTCTCTCAGCTTACTCTATCTGAGGAATTGTCAAGTATACCCTTGGTTTACCTCCTCATCTCTGCGCTGATGTCTAATTGTATATCCAATTAGCACTCTTGAGTGAGGAAATCTAATTGTAGCTTCTATGACTACCTTTTCTTTTAAAGGAATGCTTACAGAACTGTTGATAGTTGCTCCTTCTGTGTTCGATTGAGGTTTGCTTGCTGTTGTTCAAGAATACAAGGCTTTGTGGAAGTTTGATTCTGTTTGAAATGCAAACAATTGTATTAAAGTCATCAGCCAGTACATTCGTCCTTATTGTCTTGGCATAATGCTTATTGCAGAGAATTCCTCCTAAAACCTATTGAGGTTATATATTCAAGCTAGCACTTTGTATTTTCTAATGCATCTTCCCTTGACTTTCCTTTAAAATCCTTTGCAAAGCTTGACAATTGTTGATTCTAATCCTGTAACTTGAAATATATTTAGTTCTTTATACGGTTGAATTTTGGCATGATCCATAGTATTGAACCACAAAAAAACATTTGTTTGCTGTATAATCAAGGAATAATGCCTTACTTGGAAGCTCATGGATGGCAGCGATCGCTCGTTAATGAGCGCATTCATGACCCAAATCTAGATGATGTGTTAATTTTGCTAGAACATCCTGCTGTCTACACTTTGGGACAAGGAAGCAACTCAGACTTTCTCAAATTTGATATTGACCCTTCGGCTGCGCTCAGGGTAAACAGTCAGTATGATGTGCATCGAGTTGAACGAGGCGGCGAGGTTACTTACCATTGTCCCGGTCAACTTGTGGGATATCCAATTTTAAATCTGCAACGTTATCGTAAAGACCTCCATTGGTACTTACGGCAGCTCGAAGAAGTAATAATTCGTGTATTGGCAGTTTATGGATTGCAAGGAGAAAGAATTCCGGCTTTTACTGGCGTTTGGTTGCAAGGGCGAAAAGTTGCAGCTATTGGTATTAAAGTCAGCCGTTGGATTACTATGCACGGCTTTGCATTAAATGTTTGTCCAGACATGACAGGCTTTGAGCGCATTGTACCCTGCGGCATTTCTGACAAACCTGTAGGCAGTTTAGCCGAATGGATTCCAGGCATCACCTGCCAAGAAGTGCGTTTTTATGTAGCACAATCTTTTGCAGAAGTCTTTGGTGTGGAATTAGTAGAATCTCAGCCTCAAGATTTTTCCGGTCTGAGTAAATTTAGCTTGTAATATGTAATAAATACTATAGCAGTCCTATTTAAATTGTGAGACACTTATGAGAGTAGTCCATATTTAATACTATCAAAATAACTATTTAATACCCATTTAAAAAAAGAATGTAATAGATACAAGCCTGAGAAACCAAATTAAATCAGACTTTTTAAATTTTGAATTGGTATGACTGCGGTTGTCAAAGCTAAACTCTGATTATTTCTAAATTTATATACTAAATTTTTACTGCTTTTAAGCACAACTTTGCGCGTGAATTACTCAAATAATCTCCAGGTATATGCCCCATCGATAACATTTCTCAGAGAACGTGATTGGACAGCTTTGATAGAACTATTTGATAGAGACGACGGTGATGAAATTGAAGCCGACATCAGCGGTAGTTTATTTTGGCTAATACCTGAACCTTGTTGGGAGGATGATCCCTTTGATTTCTTGCGCGAATACCTTTAATTAGTGCTGAGTGCTGAGTGCTGAGTGCTGAGTGCTGAGTAGTGAGTGCTGAGTGCTGAGTGCTGAGTAGGAAGTAATGAGTGCTGAGTGCTGAGTGGGAAGTAGTGAGTGAGGAGTTTCAAGAAAGTCTTTAATTACGAATTACGAATTACGAATTACGAATTATTTGAAGGCGACTTAGGAAAATACGTAGGCGATCGCTTTGGGGATTGGTCAGCACTTCATAGGCTGGGCCTTGTTCTGTCACAATACCTTTGTCTAAAAATATCACCTGATGGGCTACTTCTTTGGCAAACTGCATTTCATGGGTGACAACTACCATTGTCATCCCTTCTGTGGCTAATTGTTGCATAACTTGCAGAACTTCACCGACAAGTTCAGGATCTAGGGCGCTGGTAGGTTCGTCAAATAGCATGATTTGGGGATTCATACATAAACTACGAGCGATCGCTACTCGTTGCTTTTGTCCGCCAGAAAGTTGTTCGGGATAAGCAGAGGCTTTGTCAGATAAGCCAACTTTTTCTAAATATAATCTCGCTATTTGAGCGCTTTCTTTTGGTGTTTTACCCAAGACTTTACGCGGTGCGAGTGTCATATTTTCTAGAACGCTGAGATGGGGAAACAAGTTGAACTGTTGAAAAACCATGCCTACTTGTGTCCGTAGTTCCCGCAGTTGGTTATATTTGACAGTGGGTCGGGATAAGTTGATACCGTTGATTATTAAACGCCCTTTGTCAATGGTTTCTAACCGATTAAAGCAGCGTAGTAGTGTACTTTTACCACAGCCGGAGGAACCGATAACTGCAACGACTTCTCCCCGGTTGATTTCGCCGGTGATTCCTTTGAGGACTTTGAGGGAACCAAAGTTTTTTTCGATATTGTCAAAAATAATGGCGGGGATGGTATTGTTCATTACTTATATCAAGCTGCTCTACAGTTGATTGTAAGGTTTTTAACGAACCGCAGAGGCGCAGAGAGGGAGAGAAAATAATATGGTTAAATTTGGTTTTGGGCGCTGGTGTGTGGTTGTAGGTTTTAGCTGTTTGTTACTGGCTGGCTGTGCTGTGAACTCTAGCGTGGGGAAAACTTTGCGGATTGCTACGGAACCGGCGTTTCCACCTTTTGAGTTTCAAGGAAAAGGTGGCGAGTTGCAAGGGTTTTCCATTGATTTGATGAATGCGATTGCTTCTTCTGCTAACTTTAAAGTTGATTTTCAAAGTCTGCCTTTTGATGGCATTATCCCAGCTTTGCAAGCCAAAACCGTAGATGCGGCCATTAGTTCGATTACGATTACTGAGGAGAGGGCGAAAACAATTTCTTTTTCCCGCCCTTATTTTAAGGCTGGGTTAGCGATCGCAATTCGCGCAGACAATCAAGATATTACTGGTTTTGACAGTCTCAAAAATAAAAAAATTGCTGTACAAATTGGTACAACCGGGGCTGCAAAGGCTAAAAGTATTCCTGGGGTGCAAATTCGCAGCTTTGATTCTGCGCCCGTAGCTTTGCAAGAATTGCTCAACAGTAATGTAGATGCGGTAATTAATGATGCACCTGTAACTTTATATGCAATTAATACAGGCAATCTTCAGGGAATTAAAGTAGTACAGAAATTGCTGACGGAGGAGTTTTATGGAATTGCTACAGCTAAAAACTCGCCAAATTTGACATTGATAAATGATGGCTTGGATAGGGTGCTGAAAAATGGCACTTATTCCCAAATATACCAGAAATGGTTTAAAGTTGAGCCACCATCACTACCAGCTAAATCACCATTTGAGAATCAAACTAACGCTGGCGCACCTACAATATTAACTTCAATTAGCGTGGTATTGCAGGCTTTTCCAAGTCTATTGCAAGGTGCATTGATAACGTTGCAATTGACGATACTTTCTGTAGTATTTGGTTTAATTGGCGGTTCCTTAATTGGTATTGTTCGTCTTTCTCATATTGCACCTGTGCGTTGGTTGGCGAGGGCGTATGTAGATTTTTTTCGGGGAACGCCTTTGCTGGTGCAAATTTTTATGATTTACTTCGGTTTACCAGCAATTTTACAAGAATTTGGTTTGACATTTTCTTTTGATCGTCTCACTGCTGGAGTAATTGCTTTAAGTTTGAATAGTGCTGCATATATTGCCGAAGTTGTCCGTGCTGGGATTCAATCGATTGAAACAGGACAAGCAGAAGCAGCACAATCATTAGGTTTGAGTTCTGTGCAAACCATGAGGTATGTAATTTTTCCCCAAGCTTTCCGGCGGATGATTCCACCTTTAGGTAATGAGTTTATCAGTTTGTTGAAAGATACTAGCTTAGTTGCAGTGATTGGATTTGAAGAATTGTTCCGCAAGGGACAGTTAATTGTCGCTGATAACTATCGCGCTTTTGAGATATACGCGGGTGTAGCGGTGGTTTATTTATGTTTGACGTTACTTTCTTCACAGGTGTTTAATAGCTTAGAAGCGTGGATGAATCCGGTTAAACGCCAAAAGAAATACGAGACATAATAATTTTCAGTAGAGTGTGTTACGCCGCAGGTTAACGCACCTGAACAGATGAGATGAAGATAGTGCATTACTCGGTTAACTAATTTGGTATATTAAGTCCTCCGGCTTGAGAAGGGAGATAATATATAGATAGAATGCTCTACAGAGCAAACAAATATGTTATGTCAGCAAAAGATAAATTTCACGACGTTGTAAAATTAGGCTTACAAGACAAATATTTTTCATTTTAATCAAGCAAAAATATATGAACATCCTCAATACTCGTAATTTATCTTTAGAAGAATTTCATCGTCTGTTTGGCTTTTAAAAACATTACAATGACTCATTTTATAACTACTTTAAAAGCATTGGTGATTAAGGCAATATACAAGTCAAGGTAACAATTTATGACTCAAGCCATACCCAAACTAGTAAGCTTTGAAGATTTTGCAGCGTGGCGGCCCGAAGGCGGGAGATACGAATTACATAATGGTGCGATTGTTGAAATGCCTCAACCAACTGGTGAACATGAAGATGTTGTTGGTTTTATAGCTAGAAAACTAACAGTAGAATTTGACCGATTAAATTTACCTTATACAATTCCCAAAACTGCGCTGATAAAACCTTTTAATTCAGTATCAGCTTACTCTCCAGATGTGTTGATATTAAATCGTCCTAATTTAGTGAATGAGCCGCTATGGAAAAAAGAATCAACTGTATCATATCCGGCATCAATTCCCTTAGTAGTTGAGGTAGTTAGTACCAATTGGGATGATGACTACTACACAAAACAAGGTAAGTATGAGGTTATTGGAATTCCTGAATACTGGGTTGTAGATTATCTGGGTTTAGGCGCTAAAAAGTTTACTGGCAACCCCAAACAGCCTACTATGTCTATTTATCAATTAATCGATGGTGAATACCAAGTTACTCAATTTAGAAGTACAGATCGCATCATTTCGCCTACTTTTCCAGAATTGAATTTAACCGCCGAACAGATTTTTCAAGCTGGAGGTTTCCCAAGTAGTTAAAATTATCGAGATAGCTTCTTACAACTTGTCTAATTACGAATTAGTATGAGACTACCTTGGGATGAATGGGAAGCAAGTAACCATGAAATAGAACAAGTAGCGAGCAAATTTATCTTTGCTAATTGCTATGACACCCAAAAAGCTAGCATTGTGCTACAAGCACTTTAACGATACCTCTGGAATTTTTGGTCTAAAGAGTAGGATAAATCACGCTTTAAGCAAATATATAGTGTTTTTAGCTGATTTGCTTGAGAACTAACGCCCTAAGCCCGATCGCAATACACTGCACCAAAGCTACGATCGCCATTAATCTCAATCACCATATCAACCACTGTCGCATCTTTTACCAACGGCGTGATAAATAATTCCGGGTGAAGCGATCGCCAAAAATAATTGACAAATTGTTCTATCTCTGCATTGCTCATCCCCGATTTACCCGCAGCGATCATTTGCTGTTCCGCTTGTTTGCGCCACTCCAAAGAACAGCGATAATCGGTTGGATAGAGCAAAATTAAATTGTCTAATCGCTCCCACAGTGGTAGATAAGCATGGAGGCGAAGATTCAGATCGCGGGCAAATGCCTTATCTTCATCTGTAACAATTGGCGGCGGTGCAGTATCAAATACATCTGCGTTAATTGGTCGTACACCCACAAACCAACCTTCAAATAGTACAATATCTACATCCGTCACCATTTCGGAAGTAGTGCGATCGCCAGCACCTGCAAAAGCTGATTTATCAAAGCGGGGAAGCATCACTGGACTTTGCGACTGGCGAATTTGATCTAGTACATTTAAACCTAAGTCTATATCGTGGGTTCCTGGTGGGCCACGCCAAATTAAGCGGGGATCTTGCTGTGTTAAAAGCAAGCGATCGCTGTAAGTTTTGTATAAGTCATCCAAAGATAAACTCACAGTCCTGTATCCCAAATGATCGAGAATCAAAATGAGAATTTTGGACATTGTGGTTTTACCAGTGCCTTGTCCTCCCAATATTCCTTGAATCAGGGGGCGTCCCAACTGTTGGCGCTGCGATGCTAGTTTGATCCCCAAAGGCAGCCACAAGTCCCACAATACCTGTAACATTTTCTGGGGTAGTACTTGGAGAGTAGCTTGACAGAATTCGCTAAAAGCTGGGAAAACAGATTTTAGTAAATGCGATCGCCTTTCGATCATTTCATCGACATTTTCTGGCGTGATTCCAAAAGCTTTTGCCCTCAATGTATCTGCTAACGCCGCTTCTCTTGCTGACTGCTTCTTTATTTCCTTCATCTCCCACCCTACGATCCCAGCTTAAAGGCTTCGAGAAACAGTCCGTAGATGAAACCAACTTTGAGGAGATTTAATGAATCTACTAAGAGCGATCGCTTTGACAAAAAGCTGCGATGATAAAATATCCTACTGGTAATTTCCGTCAACACTACTAAAAAAGCAGCAACCAGAATGTCTAATTCTGCTCGTTGACCGGCTGTAGTGGAAGCTACGTTTGCCAGAAAAAAACCGAACAAAAAACTAATGATCAGCAACGATAGCCGCCGCCAAGGATTAAAAAACCATTGCCCCAAGCGTGTAGCAATGGCATCGAATAAGTTATTGAGACGAGTGTTTTGCATCACATAGACTTCTGGCGAAAAGTCAAGATATCTTGAAAAATCTTATATTCAAAAGAGGATATTGGTTTTAGCCTCAGCTTGTTTGTTAATATTATAAATATCTGCTGGGCTTCCAGCGTTGATTCAAATTTGCACATCATATCATCTTTAGGGAAGTTTAGTCCCTTAAAAGGGTGCTTATTCTAACGCAAGATGAAATATGCATCTTAAATTTATCTAAGGGTTTGGCAAAAAATGCCTTGTTAGGATCGCTAGTACCGCAAAGCGGAAGTCCGCCCCAACTCTTGGAGACTTTGTGTTTCGACTTTGCTCAACATAAATTCGCGTTCGAGGAAGTCAAAAGTCAAAAGACTGTGATTTTAGGCTTTTTGGCTGTAATAAAACGGTAGGTTTATTCTGCTTACCTGTACTAGTGGTTTCACGAAAGTTTTATTTTTATTTATACAAATGAATTGGCTGGCTCGGTATCTAATTTTCTTGTTTTTATGCAAGCCTACGGTCAAGACACAAAGCAATGGGTATCTTTACCCCTTTTTTGTCGGACATCCAGGAAATTATTTCCTGCGAATATTGTCTAATCAGAATGATACATACAATACATTAGTATCATTCATTTTAGGAAAGTCTATATCAGACTACTTTCTATGATTCCCTTTTGGGATAATAGGCTACTATTTGGTCAAGCCTAAACAAAATATTTATTTCTAATAACTATCAATATGAAATCCTCAGTATATCGTAACCTCGGTATTACAGTTTTTTGCTTGGGACTGCTTGCTGCTCTGGTGGGATGCTTTGGAGTAAGCGTATCCCTTGAGTCCACAAACCCAGATACATCTTCACAACCGCCGACTGAAACTACTCAGTGGGAGACGGCTTCCTCTACACCCGTTTTACCTGAAAAGGGTGTTTCTGCTAGTCTATCAACAGCAACTACCTCAACCAATCAAGTAGAACATAATAATATTGAAGAGAATACTTATCCTGTCTTGGCAGAGCGTGATAAATCAGCTAGTAAAAGTAAGGATCAAGGAACTTTGCGAATGAGCAATCAAACAAATCAGCCTGTACGGTTGGCTCTACTGGCGCGACAGTCGCTCGCAAAAGGCTCTGGGACTAAGCAGGCTAACTATGATGTACCGGCACATTGGGATTTTGCTCCCCAAGAAGGTAGTGAAAAAGGGCTGATTTTATCTCTACCTCAGAATAATTTAAAGTTGGAGAAGGGAGATATTTTAGTTGCTTTCGCACAAGATGGTTCCCGTCGTTACTGGGGCCCCTATATTGTCGGCGAAACTCAATTACCTAAATGGAATGCCCAAAACAAAGAATGGCAACTAGTACTGAGTCCATAGTCAATATTTAGTAATTTGAAATGGTGAACCAGCGCTGCGGGAGGGTTTCCCTCCGCAGGCGACTGGTGAACCCGAAGGGTATGTTTATTTCCGCCGTGCTGTACTAGCGTATTGGAGAAGTTTCTTTGGCGACTTAGAACAACTGGCGTTACTGAACAGGAAAAAGTGTAATATTGTTGAATTCAAAACTCCAAAGAACAAAAGATAGATAATCAACGACTATTGAGTAGTGATTGTTGACTATTGACTAATGAGCATGAAATTGAGTGTTAAGCACACTGTTGATCAGTGGTTCAACAAAATAGTAAAGAATCCAGCCCTTGGTGTAACTGTGTCGATTTTGTGGTTGATATTGATTGGCTGGATAGCTTTTGGGTGGAATTTGGGCAATATTGGTTTGATTGATGAGACAGAGCCGCTCTTTGCCGAAGCTTCCCGCCAAATGTTCGTCACAGGTGATTGGATTACCCCATTTTTCAATGGTGACACTCGTTTCGATAAACCTGCTTTAATTTACTGGTGTCAGGCGATCGCATATCATCTGATTGGCGTGAATGAATGGGCAGTACGCCTTCCTTCCGCGATCGCAGCATTCGGCTTAGTTTGTTTAGGTTTTTACACTATCCAGTGGTATCTGCTTAAACAAGAGGAATTAGAGCAAGTTTCACGTCCTACTCGTCGCTACAAAACATCTTTTATAGCAGCAGCACTGATGGCGCTCAATCCCGAAACTATTATTTGGGCGAGAACGGGTGTCTCTGATATGCTGCTCACCGGATGTATAGCATCGGCTTTGTTCTGTTTTTTTCTAGGGTACGCAGGGAAGGAAGGGAGCAGAAGAGCAGGGGAGCAGGAGAGCAGGGGAGCAGAATTAATCACTAATGTCCAATCCCCAATGTCCCATGCCCTATTCCCTAATAAGTGGTACTTAGCTTTTTATGTGCTGATTGCTGGCGCAATTTTGACAAAAGGGCCAGTGGGAATTGTTTTGCCAGGGCTAATTGTTGCCGCCTTTTTGTTTTACGTGGGTAAAGTGCGAGAGGTGTTGCGGGAAATGCACCTTCTCGTAGGTATACTGATAATTCTCGCTTTGTCAGTGCCCTGGTATGCTTTAGTAATTTGGCGCAATGGCTGGAATTACATTAACTCCTTTTTTGGTTATCACAACCTGGAACGCTTTACAGAAGTAGTTAATGGTCACTCAGCACCTTGGTATTTTTACTTTTTAATCGTGCTGTTGGGTTTTGCACCATACTCAGTGTATTTACCAGCTTCTATAATCAGACTAAAATTTTGGCAGCGATCGCATTGGCGATCCCTTGAACGTTTTCAGCAATTTGGTTTATTTGCCTGGTTCTGGTTTGCTATTATCTTTGGCTTTTTTAGCATTGCTGTTACTAAACTCCCCAGCTACGTATTGCCTTTAATGCCAGCAGCAGCAATCCTCGTAGCCTTGTTGTGGAGCGACCTTTTTTTAGATACAGAGACACGGCAAACAATTCCTGTTTCCCCCACTCCCACTCCCCCCATCTTTGCGTCTTTGCTACGAATAAGTGGTTGGGTGAATGTAGTATTTTTATCAGTTCTGGCAACAGCACTGCTGAACATAACCCATATATTAGGTACCGATCCAGCGATAAGTAACTTCCATGAACTAATTGAACAATCTGGTTTACCAGTAATCGCGGGTATAATTTGGCTAGTTTCTGCTGTTTTGGTTGCGGGTTTATTATTGAGCCGCCGCTGGAACTACATTATGAGTATTAATTTAATCGGGTTTGTGGCGTTTGTAATTTTTGTCTTAACGCCTGCTTCGTTCTTTATCGATCGGGAACGTCAATTACCCTTAAGGGAATTGTCTGCGGTCATTTTAGAAGCAAAACAACCAAACGAAGAATTGATCATGCTTGGCTTCAAAAAGCCTAGTGTGGTATTTTACAGCCACATCCACGTAAATTATTTAAAATTTCCCCAAGAGGCTGTAGAGCATATTAAAAATAAGGCTGCTAAAGGACTAAAACCTTCTTCAGTGCTGCTGTTGGCCGAACAGAAAAAGTTTTTGAAAATGGACTTACAGCCAGATGATTACAAGAATTTATCGACCAAGGGTGCTTATAACTTGGTTCGAGTTCCTTTTAAGAAAATGAAAAAAGAAAAAATAGACATATCATAAATTGTCATTGGTCATTAGTCATTTGTCCTTTGAGAATAACTAATGACCAATAACTGATGACCCCGTTAACATTTGCTATTGTAACCATTGACAGCTAAAGCTTGATTGATCTGGCTTAATAGGTCTTCCATTGATATTGATCGCGGTAATATTTGGGTAGCGATCGCACCAACAACAGTTTCTATCGATTCCAAACCATTCTTTTTCTGCTTGTTAATTCCCTTATAAGCTACTCCATCCTGGAAACTGGTTTCTGAGAGATTTAATCGCTGATTTAGTACCAAAATTGGTGGTAACTTTAAAGGCGAATCTCCCAATGTTTTCAGTGCTTTGAGTACATCTTTGTGGATAGAGGTTTCTCCTAAACAAATTAGCAGTAAGTCAACGCTTTCGTGACGAATTTGTTGCAACACTTCTGCCCAACAAGGACTCATCGCCGCTTTGAAGCCTGCTGTTTGCAGGTATTGAATTAAAGCTTGGAACCACTCAGAACCACGTTCAGCAGTTTCACTACTAATTGAGCAATTTTTTTCTGTCCGATAACCCTTAGCTGGCTTACGTCTTACCTGGGGAAAATCCCGCAGCATTGTTAGATCCACGACTAAGATGTTGGGAGGGCAGCAAATACCAGAAGCAATTTCTAGTACTGATAGTAAAGCATCTGTTTTTTCGGTGCGACTGCTGTTGTCTTTCGCAAATGGTGTTAAGTAAGGAAATACAGATAACCCTGGTATTTTAGAGGCGATTAAGGTAGTTGCAACATCGCAAGTCACCAGTGGTATAGCTGCCAAACGTGGATGTCCAATTAGTTGTTGCAAATAAATTTGGGCGGTGGTACTTTCGACATCTAGCAAAATGACATCAAACTGCCATACCCGTGCCAAAAGTTCTGCCTGATCTAGGTCATCTACTTCAATCACTCGATGTTCTCGAAGTGAGGGGTGGGGATTGACCGATTCTAACTGGGGATTCACCAACCTGAGAATTCGCAGTGGGGTTTTAGTTGGGATAATTGCACTATTATTTAATCCTATCTGCCCAATTGCTTGTGCAGTACATAATTTTTCGAGAACCGGTGCTAAGACCTGATGCTCTACAGGCAAACTTAAGAAACCATCGGCTCGGTTAGCAAATGCTTGTTCCTTTTCCGCTCCTGTGGCCGTGACAATAACAGATATATGACGGGTTGCAGTGTCAGATTTTAGTAAAGTCAGCACATCCCAACCTGAAAGCAGGGGTAGCAACGGATTTAAAAATATCGCTATTGGTTGCAAGCGTCGCGCTTTTTCGACTGCTTCTGTGCCTGATCGCGCAATCACTACCCGATATCCTAAACCTTTGAGTTGTTCGGTCAAGTCTTCAATATATCGAGCTACTGCTTCGACTACCAAGACCAACCGTTGCGAACTCGCAAGATGATGCTGTATGGGCGTACTAACTTGCTGACGAGCGGCTGCGGAGTTTTCCCTTGTCGGTTGATATCGTGTCTCCTCGTCTTCTCTGATTCCCATATCTGGTTCCGAAAAGCCTGTTTTCGGGGGACTGGGCGGCAGAAGTAGGGTAAACTGGCTACCTTTACCTTCACGCGATAAGAAACTGACATCTCCTCCGTGGAGGCGAGCCAAGGCGCGAGTTAATACTAGCCCCAAACCAGTGCCTTCAAATTGCCGGGTAAGGGGATTTTCTAGTTGTTGGAATTTTTGAAAGATTAAGTGTTGCTGGTGTTCGGGAATACCAATGCCTGTATCCCAAACGGTAAAGGCAATCCATCCTTCCCAACGACTGACCCGCAGCCCAATTTCGCCAGATATTTCGGTGAATTTAAAGGCGTTGGAAAGTAGGTGCACTAGCATCTGGCGTAAGCGCAATTCGTCTGCCACCATCTGATCTAAACCTAGTTCAATGGAAAGACAGAATTGCGGAGCAGATGAACGGGCATTTGCAGGTGGCGGGGCAGATGTCGCTTTGGTAGTTTGAGTGTGGATAGCTTTGGCTTCCGAGAGGGCGCGATCGCACACAGCCTGAATTTTCACCGGTGTCAGCGTCAAATCCATTTGTCCCGTCTCCATCCGGGTCAAATCCAGAATGTCATTCACCACACTCATCAGGTGGCGTCCGCTTTGATGAATCAGTCCCGCATAACGGGCTTGACGCTCGTTAAGTTCTCCCAACTGCTGATCCACGAGCAAACGCGACAATCCCAACACGGCAGTTAGGGGAGTTTTGAGTTCATGACTAATACAAGCTAAAAATTCGTCTTTTAACCGATTTAGTTGAATTAAATCGGCATTCTTCGCTGCTAGTTCTTTACAAAGCTGCTGCTGTTCAGTGACATCAGTAGCTAAAACCAACCACAAATCAGTGCTGAGTGCAATCTCCTCTGCCGCACTCATCACTTTAAACTCAGAACTATCTAAGGGAATTTTGGCAAACTGCCAGATTCGCTCTTGACCATTTTGTACTTCAACAACGCAGGTACAAGTACCCACCTGACTATCCAAATAGCATCGGCTGTATGCAGCATCACCTGATGCTTCTGGTTGAGTCAGTTCATCTTCACCACCATACTCATTCTCCCTACCATTGGGATGAACTTTGATGGCTGGTTGGGTGACATATTCTGCTATATCGGAGCGGTTCGGGGCAAGTATTGCCTCCACCTGTTGCCTAACTCCTTCTGGATCTTTTAAGGTTCCTAATTGCTGCCACCAGGCAGGATTTCGCGCTACCACCTCGCCTGTACCCGTTTGCAACATCAAAGGCCAAGGCAGTCTTTCTAGCAAGTGTACCAGCGGCTGATGTCCTAGCGACTTGGGTTCATTTGGTCTACCATCATACTCATGACGATGCTCACTAGACCTTTGTAACCCACCCAGGCGTGCTTTAGCCAGCGATCGCAACAGGCGTGAACTATCCAGCAGTCCCAAATATCGACCATCAGAGTCAATCAGCGCCCAATCTAAGTTTTGGGGTTTTTCGGCTTGTGAATCGCACCAGCGCAAGCTTAATCGCTCTACACGCTCCGAAGCTGATATTGTCTGTATTGGCTCAATTAGACCTTGACCCCAGGTAGAGAGCGATTGTTGTAAATTTAGATTTTTATCGTCACTTTGTGCTAATAATTTTGGGATTAAACGGGCAGAATACAGCAATCCAATGGGACATTGCTGTTGATTTACTACTACCAGGCGATCGCACTGCTCTTGCTCAAAAATCTCCAACACCACTGCCAGAGAACTTGTTTGGGGGCAGCTAGGTACGGTTGCCTGAAAGTCATAAAGCGGGTAATCTAGCATTAACATAAGGATTTGGGGGTCATTCTTCCTGTGGAACCCTCCGGCATTTCCATCTGCCAGTTGATGGTCTTTTCGCCTGAAGTCATATCCTTTAAGAAGACTCATATAAGCAACTCTGGTTATTTCAACGCCTTTCAAACAACGGAATTTCCCCTAACGGACACGGGAATTGCAAACGAGTGCATTTTTCCAAGAGGCGACGTTTCTCATTTCTAGCAACTAGCCTCTCCAGTGTCTTACTGGTATTTAAACTCCTCATCGATAGCGACGGCTAAAACAATTATGGCCCCAAAGATTCGCTTTAGAACCTTGAGGAATTATAATGATTTGGAATGCGACAATCCTTTAAGTTCGTTTAAGTATCTTATCAAGGAGCAAAATAAAAAAATCTATCTATTTATATACATAGATATGTAAATCATGAGTTAATTATTGTGTCTTGCTATGCCGAAGGATACCTTATCATCAAAGACCTACTAAGTTCTACCAGTTAGTTGCTGCACTAAATTGTTAGGTGCGTAGCACTATCTGCTCTCATAGAGCGTTATTTTGGGGTTAAATCACCATTTGACTGCACACCCAGTATCCCCTTAAAGCGTTAGCTAAACTTATCAGCCCGCGTTTATTGGTCAAGGCGATCGAGGAGATATATTCAAGAATAGATGTTATTACCGATATTGATTCCGCAATTTAATGTGAACAAATGCTTAAATAATCCAGTTGACTTAGCCAACCTAAAAGGTTTGAGTACGTGGGTGGGGCAATTGATGGACGCAATTACTGCCCAATTTTACTACTTACCTGTTGCTGTAACGACCTCTGGAAAAATCAACTATTTACCAAATTGTCCGCCACTCAATCCAAGTAAGGCATACACTAGCAAGTACGTTTATGTATTTGCCAGTCAGATGCAAAAAAGCCAACAGCATTTTCAGGAGATGACTCCAGCAGAAAAACAAGGACTATTAAGACAGCTTAAAATAGATTATACCCTGATTCTTATAGATTATTTTACCACAGACAAAACACTCAAAGAGAAAATTGATAAATTTATCAATACTATATTTTATGCTAATATTCCTGTGCCCCAAATCATCGAAATTCATATGGAGGTAATTGAAGAATTTTCTAACCAGCTAAAATTAGAAGGCAGGAGCAATGAAACGTTACTTGATTATCGGCTAACTTTAATCGATATCTTGGCTCACTTGTGCGAAGTTTATAGGAGTTCAATTTCTAAATAAATTAAGTTTATCGGTGTATATTTCACTTTGAACACACTATTGCTGTTAGTTACTCCCAATGCGCGAACGCATTTGTTATTTTTATGCTCATGAATAGTTATTAAGTATATTATATGATTAAAGCCAGAAAAACCTACGTTCTCAAGCTTTACGTAGCAGGAAACACCCCGAATTCAGTCCGGGCATTAAAAACACTCAAAGATATTTTAGAGCAGGAGTTTGAAGGTGTTTATGCTTTAAAAGTGATCGATGTATTGAAAAGTCCACAACTGGCGGAAGAAGATAAAATCTTGGCAACGCCAACATTATCTAAAATTCTGCCTCCACCCGTTCGCAAAATTATTGGGGATCTTTCAGATAGAGAAAGAGTATTGATTGGATTGGATTTGCTCTATGAAGAACTGAGTGAAGAAGATTTTGAAGAGTAAATTTTTAATCATAAAAAATTTAGTCCAAAATTAGTAATAAAAAAACAGGTTTTAATACCCTTTTGTTATCAAGCAATGAGTCAAAACGAGCAAGTAGACCCAAAACAACCACCAATAATTAGGGGTGTCGAAAAAATTCGGACAATGATCGAAGGGTTTGACGATATTAGTCATGGTGGTTTACCAATTGGTAGAACGACCTTGATTAGTGGTACATCCGGCACAGGTAAAACGTTATTCTCTCTTCAGTTTCTTTATAACGGTATCACCTACTTTGATGAACCAGGAGTATTTGTAACCTTTGAAGAATCACCAAGTGATATTATTAAAAACGCCAATATTTTTGGTTGGAACTTGCCCCGCTTAATCGAAGAAGGCAAGTTATTTATTCTTGATGCATCTCCCGATCCAGAAGGCCAAGATATCGTTGGAAATTTTGACCTTTCTGCACTCATTGAGCGTTTACAATATGCTATCCGCAAATACAAAGCTAAACGAGTTTCCATCGACTCAATAACAGCAGTATTTCAGCAGTATGAAGCAATGGGAGTAGTGCGACGCGAAATTTTTCGTTTAGTAGCACGTCTCAAACTACTGAATGTCACAACTTTAATTACTACTGAACGTAGTGAAGAATATGGGCCTGTTGCGTCTTTTGGTGTGGAAGAATTTGTTTCCGATAATGTAGTAATTGTTCGCAACGCTTTAGAAGGAGAACGCCGCCGCCGCACAATTGAAATTCTCAAATTGCGCGGCACAACTCATATGAAAGGCGAGTATCCCTTCACGATTACTAATGAAGGAGTTAACATCTTCCCACTGGGAGCAATGCGCTTAACTCAACGTTCTTCTAATATCAGGGTATCTTCTGGTGTCAAAACCTTAGATGAAATGTGTGGTGGTGGTTTCTTTAAAGATTCAATTATTTTGGCAACAGGAGCCACAGGTACTGGTAAAACGCTGTTAGTAAGTAAGTTTATTCAAGATGGCTGCCTGAATGGAGAACAGGCGATATTATTTGCTTATGAAGAATCACGCGCCCAATTATCTCGTAATGCTTCCTCTTGGGGAATTGATTTTGAAGAATTAGAAGATAAAGGTTTACTCAAAATAATCTGTACCTATCCTGAATCAACTGGTTTAGAAGACCACTTACAAATTATTAAATCAGAAATTGCTATTTTCAAACCCGCTCGGATTGCTATTGATTCTCTATCAGCACTAGCTCGAGGAGTGAGCAATAATGCATTTCGGCAGTTTGTAATTGGTGTGACAGGTTATGCTAAACAAGAAGAAATCACTGGCTTTTTTACTAACACAACCGACCAATTTTTAGGAGCGCATTCGATTACTGACTCTCATATTTCCACGATTACCGATACAATTCTGATGTTACAGTACGTAGAAATTCGCGGAGAAATGTCGCGGGCAATTAACGTATTCAAAATGCGCGGGTCTTGGCATGATAAGGGGATTCGTGAGTATAATATTACTGCTGACGGGCCCGAAATCAAAGATTCTTTCCGAAACTACGAACGGATTATCAGCGGTGCTCCTACTCGCGTTAGTATCGATGAAAAGGCGGAACTTTCTCGCATTGTTAGACGTTTTGAAGACAAACAGAGTTCCGAACCCTAAATTTAGTATCGTAGTATATTCTTTCCTAAGTTTAGTATCGTGCTATATTCTGTGGTGAAGAAAGGTTTTCTGCCGCTAGATTGATTTTCGTGTGAGGGATGCGGTGAAAGGACAGCAATTATTTTATAGCTTCTTACCTGGTGTAACGGCAGCAGTTTTAACAACTCAGCCTGCTTGGGCTGGTACTGCGAAACTAACTGGGGTACAACTGGCGTCTTCTCCTAGTGTTTTGACTTCTACTTATGGTCAAGGCTTGGTTGTAGACACCATAAATAGGCAACTGCCTAATAGTGCAAATGTTAGTGTTCCAACCCTAGTACCTACTTTGGGTTTTACTAAACTTAGTATGAAACCTTTAAGTAATAACAGTATTCCCGTATTTACGGCTGAAGATACTGTTGTGCCAATAAAACAACTACTTAAGAAAGATAAAGGTAGATTTTTCAGTTTGACACCTACCTCTAATCCTTCACTAGCTCAAAAGAACCAAAAACAGAGTAATTCAAGCGCTGATAGGCAGAAATTAAAGAAGAGAGTAGTTCCCAACTACACTTCAAAACCCCTTTCTGTCCAAAAAGAAATTTTGTCCCTGTCTTCTGCACAGCAGCCAGTGGTTCAAAAGAAAAATACTGTTACTCAGTTGCAAACATTTTTACAAACTTCAGCTACAGGTGCAGGAGCAGCAAAACTGTTGTCAGCGCAGAGGTGTCCACAGGAGTTGAGCAAAAGCAAAACTGACTCCTTGGCTGTGCTACTAACCTCAAGCACCTGCTTACGACAAAACGCTATTGGTCGCTTGGCTCAAAGTAATACCACGATTCCGACAGATTCGACGCCAATCACTGTGCCAGGAACTGTAACTCCTGCACCAGAGGGTTCGGTGCAACCTTCTACTGTGCCAGAAACCGTAACTCCTGTACCAGAGGGTTCAACGCCAACTATCACTGCGCCAGGAACCGTAACTCCTGTGCCGCCAGGGCCGGTGCAACCTTCTACTGTGCCAGGAACCGTAACTCCTGTGCCTCCAGGGCCGGTGCAAATTCCGGAGAACCTGATTCCTAACTCAAATCCCCTACAATTTCCCACCAAACCGGAGGAGGTGCAACTTCAAGGAAATCAGCCGATTACTTTGGCACAGGCTCTGGAGTTGGCACGGCGTAACAATCGCGATCTACAGGTGTCTTTATTGGAGCTAGAACGCAATCGAGCGGCTCTACGAGAGGCGCAAGCTGCTTTATTGCCCACTTTGGGAGTTAGCACCGATCTGACTCGTAGTCAATCTGCTAATGGCCAACGTCAGAACGAATTAAGCGGGCCGTTTGCCCCTAACCAAGATCAACCCAGTACATCTTTTTCTGGTGAAGCACAACTTTCATATAATCTTTATACTTCTGGGAGAGTGCAAGCTAGCATCAAAGCGGCTGAAGAACAGGTACGTTTTAGCGAGTTGGCTGTAGAAACTCAGTCTGAGACAATCCGTCTGAATGTTGCCAGAGACTACTACAATTTGCAACAAGCGGATGAACAAGTACGGATTGCCCAATCGGCTGTGCTGAACTCTGAAGCTAGTTTGCGTGATGCAGAAGCTTTAGAGCGAGCTGGGGTTGGTACGCGGTTCGATGTGTTGCGATCGCAGGTGAATTTAGCAAATGCCCAACAAAATTTAACTAATGCTAGATCCCAGCAGACAATTTCCCGTCGTCAATTAGCAACTCGGATAAGTTTGCCGCAAGCAATAAATATCAGTGCCGCTGACCCTGTACAATTAGCTGGTCTTTGGAACCCAACCCTAGAACAAAGTATTGTGTTGGCTTATCAAAATCGTCCAGAATTGCAACAGCAGTTAGCACAACGTAATATTAGCGAGCAACAGCGTAGGCAAGCTCTTGCGGAACTGGGGCCTCAAGTTAGTTTGGTCGCTAGCTATAACCTGCTAGACCAGTTCGATGATAATGTCAGCGTTACTGATGGTTATTCATTCGGAGTTAGGGCAACCCTAAATTTGTTTGATGGCGGAGCAGCAAGAGCAAGAGCAGCTCAACAGCAAGCTAATATTGCGATCGCAGAAACTCAATTTGCTCAACAGCGCAACCAAATTCGCTTTGAGGTAGAACAAGCCTATTCTACCCAGCAATCTAGTTTGGAGAATGTTCAAACCGCTAATACCGCTTTAGAACAAGCTAGGGAAGCTCTACGTTTAGCGCGTTTGCGATTCCAAGCTGGTGTAGGTACTCAAACTGATGTCATTAACTCTGAAAACGACCTCACACAAGCTGAAGGTAATCGAGTCACAGCAATTTTGGATTACAACCGCGCTTTAGCTGATTTACAACGGTCTGTTACCCTCAGAGCATTCCGCTAATTAGCTGAAACTCCATTGAATGAATACTTTTGACTACTGTTGTGTTTATCAGGACATTACACAGTCCAGTAGCATTTCTAATAAAAAGCTAGCTAAAAGCCTCACTTATTCAGTAAATACACTGAATAAGTGAGGCTTTTTAGTCCAAAAGGCACTATTGTAAATTGTGATTTTTAGAAATTCTTTAGCGATCGCTAAAGGATAAAAAGAAAAAACTACGGTTTTCAAAGTAGACGTGTTTTATCTAATTCTTCCGGTAACAAAACTTTTTCCGCTCCTCTGAAAAGAGGGTTAGGGAGCAATACTTTTCGGTTAACGGGGAAAGGGGAAAGGGAAAAGGTTTGAATTCACCTTTCCCCCTTGCCCTTTAACCTTTTCCCAGGCAAAAAGAGAGATTGTTAGGCTTATCCGAAAAGTATTGGGTTAGGGAGAAGTCGTAGAGAAGGAGTTGTTTTTGTGAGGTCTGTATTGGACTTAGCAGAGAAGCGCTATAGTCAAATTTGGACTAACATAACTGAGTGTTCGATCGCTTGCCTTGTCAAAGACTCATGACTAAAGTAACATCTCAAGAAATTGCACAGTTTCGCTCTCAATTGGCAGACGATCCTAGCGATATGGAAGCGCTGGATTTGATTGAAGACTGTGATGGAGATTTGGAAGATGCAGCGATGACGCTAGCTATCCGAGCAGGACAACAGCCAGAAAGAGCAAATTCCGAGTGGTTAGATGCCTTGGCTAGAAAATGGCGTGTGGTCATTTGCGAACAAGAATATCGAGAAGATTTGCTTAATACTTCTCTTGTGAAGATGATGGAACATCTAAAAACAACGCCGACATTTCCTAAGATTTTGGCAACGCCAGTTTTGCTATATGTCCTCAAGCAAGGCGTAAACAATTTTTGTGAGCCACTAGATTTGCTAAAATGATCGACCCGCATTTTAATCTCACGATTAAAACTGCGGCTACTGAACATAGATGCAAAACGGCTTCATAACCCTTAATAACCTTAGTCCGCGCAGGCGGACTACACAAACGCAGTGGGTAGTCCTTTTAGTGCTTTGGTGCAAGATGTGAGCCCAATACTTTTCGGATAAATCCAACAATCTCTCTTTTGGTCTGGGTAAAGGTTAATGGGTTTGCGGGTAAAGGTAAATATCAAACCCTTTCCCTTTCCCCTTTCCCCCTTAACCGAAAAGTATTGGATGTGAGCCTGCTAACTCTGATGTAAGTCTTGGAGTAATCCAGATGTGTCACTTCTAGTCATGCGAGGTTGAATAGACCAGGACTGATACGCTGTTAATTAAGGCAAAACTTCTATTAGACAAATTGTAAAATCAATGAATTACCTTGTTGCCGTATTACCAGACCGCATTCAAGCCGAAGCTGCTTACTTAGCTTTAGAAAAAGAAGGCATTAACAGCACTATTTTAGGGAGGGGGTATAAAACGGCCGACGAGTTTGGCTTAATTGACCCCAAAGAACAGGCTAAAAAGCAAGCAAAACAGATGGCAACCTGGCTGATACCATTTGGCTTTTTTGCAGGTTTTACATTCAGCCTGATTACTGGTTTAGATACTTTTGCTTGGGCGGGTGAAGTTGGCAATCACATTGTTGGCGGACTGCTGGGTGCTGCTAGTGGTGCAATGGGTGGTGTCTTTGTCGGTGGCGGAGTCGGTTTACTTGTAGGTGGTGGTGATGCTTTACCTTATCGCAACCGCTTAGATGCAGGTAAATATTTAGTCGCCGTTCAAGGTTCTGAAACTCTGACTCGCCAAGCAACCAAAATATTACGTCAGTTTGATCCAGAAAATATCCAAGGTTATGCCGACACAAATACTGTGTATTGAATAAATCATAGTTTACAGAACACGACACAGCGGCTTGAGTTACTTTCCTATTCTTGGGAGATGGCCTGAGCCGCTGCGATCGCAAACAAATCCCCAGTAGAAAGGCTAACCCAATCTGACAAGAACTGTAGAAATAGGAATTAAAGCTAGAATTAGGATAGTTATAGCAAATTAATTCTCAATTCATAACTCATAATTTTTAAGAATGTTGCCACGAGAAGAACTTTTAAAAGGTGTTGAAAATCGAGATAGTGTCGCTCGTGCAATCGATCAAGCAGAGCAAGCAATCAAAACTTGGGAAGTGGTTTTGACAGATTTTTTATCTCCCCCAGAATTGGCAGAAATTCAAAGGGTATTTAACCGATTAACAGAAGTGCAATTGGTAGCATGGGGTGGATATCCGCAAGCTGAACGCCAAAGAATAGCGATCGCTCGTTCGGAACTTCCCTTAGATCAATCTCAAGTCAGCCTTGTAGCCGTAGAAATTGCTGGTAATTTCCTGTTTGATACCGCCTCTCACCGCGACTTTTTAGGCGCAATGTTGGGGACGGGAATTGTTCGTGAAAAGACAGGAGATGTGATTGTCTTAGGAGAACGAGGGGCGCAGGCGATTGTTGCACCAGAGTTGGTGGAGTTTTTGTCAATGAGCCTCAAACAGGTGCGATCGGTTCCTGTGAAAACTCAACAGATTGAGCTAACTGAATTAAAGGTTCGGGAACCCAAGAAAAAAGAATTAACTACTGTGGAGGCTTCTTTAAGATTAGATGCGATCGCATCTGCTGGTTTTGGCATGTCCCGCAGCAAAATGGTTGATTTCATCGATGCTGGTGATGTCCGCGTCAATTGGAAGGAAGTTACCCAAGCTAGTTCTCAAGTCAAATCAGGCGACTTAATCGCCATTCGTTCTAAAGGACGTTTAGAAGTTGGGGAAATCGCCGTTACAAAAAAAGAGCGTTACCGAGTTCAATTAACAAGGTATATGTAATAAGTTAGGAGTGAGGAGTTTTAAATACATCAGTTTATTTAACTTTAAACTCCAAACTCCTAAATAGATACTTAATACTTAGGCTTTAAAGCGTTTTGCTAACATATTCAGTAGAAGTTTACGCGGTACAAGCCGAGATAATTTGCTTCTAATTTGAGTGGTACTATCAGAGCTAATAACAGTTGGATAGCCTTTTTCTAAAGCCTCTAAAGATTCCCAAACCACTTTTTCGGAAGAATAGACTTTATCTGTACTGCCTGCCAGCGCTGGAGGAAAATTAGCTTCTGCAAAAAAGTTTGTTTCTATTGGCCCTGGACAAGTGACTAAGATCCGGACACCATACTGATAATTTTCTGCCCATAATGCTTCACTAAAGCTGAGAATAAAAGCTTTACTAGCAGCATAAACAGAAAGGTATGGTATAGGTTGAAATGCCGTAATAGAGGATACGTTAATAATACTTCCAGAACGACGTTGCCGCATCAAGGGTAAAAATTTATGGGTTAAATCTACCAATGCTAAAATATTTAATTGTACGATTTTGACTTGTTTTTCTCCATCCCCTTCAGCAAAGTCGCCATAGGAACCAAAACCAGCATTATTGATTAATAAATCAATGTTTAATCCCTTTGCCTTTGTGGCATCAAATACACTAGCAGCTGCATTAGGTTCTGTAAGGTCTTTTACTACAACGTCTACTTGAATGTTGTGTTGTTCTTGTAGTTCTTTAGCTAATTTGCTTAGTTTGTCTTCAGAACGAGCAACGAGTACAAGATTTGTTTTGCGTGCAGCTAGTTCTTGAGCAAAGGCTTTACCAATACCACTAGAAGCACCAGTAATTAAAGCAGTTGGCATTCTACATATTTAGATAGTTTTTAAGCACTTATAAATTTTAGCTATGCTGAATATAAGTTTTAACTACCCAAAGTGATATATCCAAAAGGGTAAAAGCAGCACTTTGTACTATGAAATCTGAGTGAAGGCTTGCTCCACTCAAAATTTTACTTCCCTACAACTTGACTTTTTGAAACTATATTAATTCTCCCAATATACCGATATGGGAGATTCTTAAATCTTCTTCATCTGTATATTGAATAGACAAGTTGATTTTTTCTGGTAATTCTGCGTCCTTGCGCGACCATTCAAATACAAATTTAGAGTCCAAATGCTTAAGGTTAGAAAATATCTGCTTCCATTGGCTTCGGCGAATTCGATTTCCCCATCTTGATTGTAATTCTCTCGAATAGGCTTCCTGTTGATAAATAAAGAACTCAAATGGTCTTTCTTTTCTATCTCTGTGATCTAGTAAATCAATCAGATGAAACATAAAGCCATTCTCAGAAAGGCTACTTACAAGATTTTCTAAAAGTGGTACAACATCATCAACTGGGACATGCTCTAACACAGATTTGGAGAATATAAAATCTATTTTTTCTTGACTTGGCGGTTTTTCAGACAAATCAATTGGAGCAATGTATTCTATCCCCAAGTCTCGTAAGACTTCTACGGATAATTTTTTTAAGGAAAGCAGTTTTTTTAAACGTAAGTGGATAATTTCCCGATCTTCAAATGTAGATAGACTATCTAAGATACTCCAATCTACAGAATTACGCACAGCTTTAAAAATATTTTCGGGTTGTAATAACGGGCAAATATCTGTTGCATAAACCTTTTTTGCCCCAAGAAGGTAAAATACTAACGAATGAGTAAGTAACCATCCACTTCCAATTTCAAGACAAACTTTATCACGTAATACATATTTTTCTTTACCAGACTGAAGCAGATAGATAGCAACTTCATTAGCACAAATATCAAGCCTTTTGCCTGTAAGAGCTAGCTTACTGGAATGCGTTTTATTATATAAACCTTGATACACATTGGATGATCTAACCATCGATTTGATTCGTTCATCAAGGAGATTCCTTACTATATTTCTCATTTAATACACCTCTATTACTAAATGTAGTTTTAATATAATACAGCATTATTAACTGTACTAGTAAGATAATTTTATGTATGACATATAGCTATGTTCTATTAGACTATTGCACAAATGCAAAGTTTACCTGCGGTATCTTGCTACATCCCCCAAGCTCTTTTCCCAATTTTGGCAGAGGGATTTAGTAGGAGGGCTTTTGATTCATGTAATAAGTTTATTAAGTCATATCATGTCCGGTTAAAGACTTATCATTAAGACGGCAGGGGGTAGGGTGAAAGAGGGTTTCCTGGCTTTTGCACAGATGCAGGAATTATAACTAATTAAACGGACATGATATCAGATATTACAAATAATGATTTTCTCATGACGATTCAAATTCATTTTGAATTCTAATTACCATTTTTCAGACCAATAGATAATTTCTGACGTGGAACTATTAATTGCAACGCCGTAGCTATTTCCATGATTCCACTTAAAGCCAGGTCTACCTTTGTTATCTGTATTTAATACCAATATTTCATAAGTAGCTGGAAAAGATTCTGTAGGAGAGTCACTAGTATAAAAGAAAGTTGTCGGCACACCGTTAGGTTGATTTATGTGGTCGTTTGTGTTACCGCCTATATATTTGTGCTTGGCACTATTTCTGTATTGTGAAAGTAATTTTTCTATCTTTTTTGGTGGCTCTTTCAGTCTAATTTGAAAAAAACTACTTCCATGCAAAACTTTGGGAGAGTAAGCAATACGAACGTCTTTAGCATCAGGGGGAATCTCATTAGGAAAATGTTTGACTTGGTCATTTTCAGACCATAGTTGATTACGAATTTCTTTATAGCGTAATGTATTAGTTATGATTTTAGGCTCACTAGTACTGCTAAAAGTTGTTCTCAGAAAAAAGCTTGCCCCGACAATACTAAGACTAGCAAGGGCTAATAGAAATTGCGATCGCTTCATCAAGTTGGGTGTGTCTAACTTTCGTAGTCATATACCCAACTAATAAACTAAATTCGTACTATTGCGGATATCGAATCAGAGATATTAACAGAAACTTTGTGTATTCAGAGGAAAATTGGGATAATTGTAAAATTAATGTGAAGTTGGTCAATGATTACCTAGTCAAATACCGTAGGTAATCCTCATTGAGGCTAGTACTACCGTTTTAGCTAACGAAATCAATTCCACAGCTATACATTTTTTTTCAATTCTTCCTGATGCAGCAATAACTAAAGCGGATATATAAATAGTAGATGCACCTTAATTAAATCACAGCCTTCAGCTTTTAGTTGAGGGCTTTTTTTTATTGCTGATACTTTTTTATTCATTAATGAAATAAATTTGCTTAAAAGTCTAATTTTCCCGGATATAGCAATTAATAAAGTGGATTAATAAATGGTAGATGCACCTTAATTAAATTACAGCCCTCAGCTTTTAGTTGAAGGCTTTTTTATTGCTAATAATTTTTTGCAAAAAAAATAAACTTTATTAAAAGTCTAATTTGCCCGGATATGGCAATAAATAAAGCGGATTAATAAATGGTAGATGCACCCTAAGAAATTACAGCCCTCAGCCAAAAGCTGGAGGCTTTTATTATTTCAATATCGATGGCAGTAAACTAGGAGCTAACCACACTGCATAACCAATAAATCCAAACAGCAAGGTAATCAGAGCAGTAATGCCATAGCTGATGCAAATTAATAAACCGTCAGATTCGATGGTGGCAACAGTCAAAAGTAAAATACCGATAGTAGGGATAGGATTGGTAAACGGGATTGGTAATATTAGCAATACTGTTAATAAAGAGATACAAAACCCATTAATTCGCCAAACTAAAGGATTATGGGCTATTTTTGCTAATCGGGGACGGGCGATTTTCTGGAAAACTTTGGTGAGCCGTCCCAAATTTTGCAAAAGTAACTGGGCGAAGGAACGAGGAAATTTGTAGTTAGCGATTCTTTTCGGTAGCCAAGGCGATCGCCTTCCTAAAACCATTTGCACTGACAACAGTAGACAAGCACCACCAAATGGGCCAGTTAATCCCGGTGGCATAGGAAGCAAAAAAGGCAAAACTAATAATGTAATTACCAGACTAAAGCCCCGTTCTGAGGTTTCTGTCAGAATATCGCCTAGAGTCAGCGGTTGTTCAGCTAGGCGTTGCAACAGGGACTTTATATCTTGAGAAAATCTCAGATGCATTTGGCGTCAGTTGATGCGAGTTCCCACTTTGCAGTAAAGGAAGATGAGGGAGAATAACTTCTAAACCCTGCCAATTTTAGATTTTGAATTGAAGGAAAATCTAAAATCTAAAATTGAATGGCTCCTAACTCCTGCTTTCTGGGGGTACAAAAACAGCTATAGCTTTAGGTATAACCCGAAAATGAGCAGGTGTGTAGGTAGTAATTTCACCATCTGTATTGATAGGGCGAGGTTTGCGAGTATGTACCTCTATTTCTTGACCTTGAAGCGAGCGTACACTCTGCCAATGTATATGTCGCCCTCGTCGCATTGCGGGTAGTAATAATATAACCTGCCACCAGTGTTCAATCTCCAAGCTATAAAGGTCTAGCCTTTGATCGTCTATTGTGGCATCGTCAGCCACTGCCATACCACCACCGTAATAGCGACCGTTACCGACAGCAATTTGTACTGTTTTGACGCGAATCAATTCACCGTTGATGGCAATCTCTGCTGTAAAAGGTCTAGCTTCCAAAATCACTTGCAATGCAGTAGCAGCATAAGCAAATACTCCCCAACGGCGCTTAACTTCTTTGGTAAGCCGTTGGGTAATTTTTACACTCAATCCCATACTGGCAACGTTAAAAAAGTGCTTGCCATTCACACAACCCAAGTCGATGCGCTGTAAATGTCCATTTCCAATAATTTTGCAAGCTTCGTTCAAGGAATTTGGGATTCCTAAAGTTCTCGCTAGATCGTTGGCAGTTCCCAGAGGTAAAATTCCCAAAGGTAACTGAGTCTCAATTAAAGCATCTACTGCGGCATTGAGAGTGCCATCTCCTCCACCAATAATTACCAAGTCAATTTGATGCTTATAGCGAAGTATAACTTCAGCAAGATGTTTAGGATCTTCTGTAGACTCTTCAATTAAATCAAAGTCAAGTGTTTTGAGATATTGAATCGCTTCCGACAGACCCTTTTGCCCTTGGCGAGCATGACGATTTACTAACAGCAGTGCGCGGGAACTCATGGGTGGTACCTTGCGTTGTTGATATGTCCAATTATTCGCATCTATATATTCTGCTTGATGTTTACTATAAAAAAGTGTTTAGGCTGTGATGAAAGTTATTAACCATTTATTTTCCTAACACTTATTATATTGTGACTACTAATTTTTAATTTTTCTTTTTCTTTAGTTTAGCTTTACTAGCCTTCAGTGTGTTTATCTTTAACAAATATAATTATTACTCTTTAGCTAAATGAACTTTAGGTATTTTTATTTGTAAAATAGCAAGTTGCTCAAATATTACTATGCAAAACATAAGGGATATTTTTCATTCAAATAGATACATATACAGCAGATTGCAACTTTGTAAGGTATAGATTATTGTAAGGGCACAACAATAGACCTCTTGCAAAAATATATTTTTGCAAGAGAGGGAAAAGGAAAAAGGTTAAAGGGAAAGGATTTTGAGTTTCTTTACCCTTTTCCCCCGCCCCTTATCCCCAGAGGGGACCCCACCTTCCCCTTTACCCCGACAAATGCCAAGAAGTCTAATGTTGTGCCCTTACCTGTGTAAATCATTTATGTGAAAAATTCTGTATATAAAGCTTCTGTGTTTAATCCAAGACAGCACTAGTTGGTTGCTTAACTAGGGCAAATCCCGCAACGGATTAGCTCCCCTACTAGGTTGAGGAGTAAGATTCAAAGTCTCTTTGCTTTTAGTAAATCGTTATTACAATTATTTAATTTTTGGTTGAAAAAGCAATTATATCTGTGAACTTATGCTGTGACAGATTGAAAATTGTCTATGTTAAAGCGATCGCACCTTGGAAACGGCTTTTTTAGGTAAATCCCTATCTTCATTTGGAATTTTGCTTTTATGATTTTTTCGCGTCGGTGTCGCCACCAATAATTGCTTGAAACACATCACCTAGCAAAAAGAAAAACCCCGAAACTAATACTACAAGCATTAAACTCGCAAGACCCGCAAAGGGAGAGATGATAAACAAGATTAAAAGCCCAAACATCAAAATCTTTAGTAATGTCTTATTCATCTTTTTTGATATTGAATAATATGTGTATTCTCTACAAATAATCGATAAATCAACAATCTGTCACCTGCCCTCTGTTAGATTTTATCTGTGCGCGCTTACTTTTGTGGTCAAGGCGCTTTCTTTGAGAACTGCGAGTTGGTTTAGTGGGTTTACGTTTGATTGTCACCACAACTGCGCTTTGAATGAGTTCTTGAAGTCTTTTCAAGGCTGACTCACGATTGTTCTCTTGGCTTCGGTGTTCCTGGGCTTTAATTACCACTACTCCTTCTTGGTTAATGCGTCGATCGTTGAGCTTTAAAAGCTGTTGTTTGTAATAATCGGGTAATGATGAAGCCGCAATATCGAAGCGCAAGTGGATGGCGGTAGAAACCTTATTTACATTTTGGCCTCCTGCTCCTTGCGACCGAATTGCAGTAATTTCAATCTCAGTCTGTGGGATAATAACATTATTGGAAATTTGTAGCATTACTCACAAGGCAAAAGAAAAACTTGTAACTTTGGAATAAACTTTCTTTACTCGGTTTGTTCGGTTAAATCTATCATTACATCTGAGTCTTCGTTGTTGTTCAAATTCACCTCTAAAGTCTGTCCTTGGATTGTTACTTTATCGCCCGGTACTAGTCGCCGTCCCCGTCGAGTTTCCAGCATCCCGTTTACTTGGACATCACCACCTTGAATCATCAGTTTGGCTTGACCTCCAGTTGGCACTATACCCATCAACTTTAAAAATTGATTTAACTTAATTGTGTTGTCTCTAATTTTCTTCATAATAAATAAAGGTACATAATTTTAATTGTATCGTGGCCTTCTTAAGCTAAAGCGTAAATCTGTTACACCACATAATCAGCTAAGTACCGCATTTCATTAATTCGTAGCAAATTTAATTTGGCAATACTCTGCAATGGCACTGTGTTGGCAAAGATTTAACAAAGTCACGCTTTTACACAAAACTTTACTGAGAAATGTGAATTTACAGCAGTTTTCATTTAATTGAACTGTATATGTTGTACAAGGACAGCAATGCTTTACCTCTACTGTGTGGTGCATTTACCTGAAAATTGCTAATTTTATTAATTGGCTGTGGTGGAGTGACGCCGATAGCGAACGCGAGTGCGTCTGGTAGAAAAGCGTTAGCGAGTCCGCGATCGCGAGTGCGTCTCGTAGAGAGCGTCATAGCCAGTCGTAGATATCGCTCTAACAAAAAGTGTAATACCAGTTATTATCTATAATGTTGATCTACAAAGCTGCCAGATATGGGTTAAAAACCAGTCTGGAAAGTTCTTTTAGTGTGTTCAGGGGACTGGATCTATGATTAAGCTGGGTTTATTGGTACAGTCCCAAAATAACTCTTTGGGTATCGGAAAAGTTACGGAAATATCTGATACCAATGCGATCGTTGAGTATTTCTGCTCTATAGGCCAACGTCTCCAAAAAACTTTACCTTTAAGTACGCTCTCTGAAGTCAAGCTTGAACCCCAAGCTAGATGCTATATCAAGTTCCCAACTCAGGATAAATGGATAGTTGGCAGAGTTTTTATCTGGGATGAAGATACAGAAATGTATCAAATTGATTTACCAGATAAGAAAACTGCGATCGCATCTGTTGAAGACATTTACGTTCGTTGTAATCTACCAAATACAGACCCCATCCAAACTCTGGCGATGAAGGGTCACGAAACGCCTTACTTCCACGACAAAAGATTGGCTTTCGTGAAATCCTTGACTCAGCAACGCGCTGTAAGTCGCGGGATGACGGGACTGATTTCGGCAAATATTAATCTTTATCCTCACCAAGTTGAAGTAGTCAGGCGGGTACTGGAAGACCCAATTCAACGCTACTTGCTAGCAGATGAGGTGGGACTCGGAAAAACCATCGAAGCGGGTGCGATTCTCCGTCAATTCCTCCTCGATGAACCGAAAAAAGGTGCGGTGGTATTAGTTCCGCAATATTTGCTCAAACAATGGCGGACTGAGTTAGAAAACAAGTTTTACATCTCCCATTTTGGTAAACGGGTAGCGGTGCTGGCGGTTGAAGATATTCATAAAATCAACCTGAAAGCAAGGATAGGCTGCTTAATTTTAGATGAAGCTCATCACATCGCAGCAATGGCAACCTCTAAGGATGCAACAGTACGCCAGCGTTTTCAGACTTGCAAAGAACTTGCTCATAAAAGCGATCGCTTACTTTTATTATCTGCCACTCCTGTTCTCAATCACGAGCAGGATTTTCTGGCCATGTTGCACTTACTCGACCCAACAACCTATAAAATTGGTGATCTCGCAGGGTTCCGCGCCAAAGTTGAAAGTCGTCAGCAAATTGGTAAACTTCTGCTTTCTTTTAAAGAAGGTGTAGAACCAGAGGTTCTCAAAAGCAACTTGCAGCAATTGCGAAACCTCTTGGCTGAAGATAAGTATTTGCTGAAGCTGGCGGATGATTTAGAAAATTGTTTACAAGCAAATTCTACTGAGCAAGAGCAAATCGTCCAAGCGATTCGCGTCCATGTCAGCGATATCTATCGACTACATCGGCGAATGCTTCGCAACCGTCGCGCTGCCGTGGAAGACGTGATATTTGACCGCAACTTTACGCCCAAAGAAGAGTACGATTTAGACGAGCGATCGCTTGATATCCACGAACTTCTCAATCAATGGCGGAGTGTTGCTCCTGATGAAAAGCAATATCAGCGAGTTTTTCTGGTGTTATTCTTAGCTGCTGGCACTTGGTTAGGCATTTTAGAGCAGGTAATTACGGCGCGTTTAACTGCGAAACCTCATGCTAAACTCATCCAGGAGTTTAAAGAAGATGATGTTCGCCTATTAACTACAACCCCCAAATTCTCAGGGGAAGAAGAGATTCTCCAATCCTTACTAAAAATTGTTCGTCAACCTCAAGAGGACGGACAACGGACGGAAAATTTGAAAACAGTCCTGTTGAATCAGCTAGGTACTTATTTCAAAATTCCCACAAACGTTCGGAAGAATCAGAAGGAATTCATCACGAGAATACAGCAGAGAATCAAGAGACCAATTACTGGCGATATTCTGCCCAAATTTATTGTATTTACCAGTTTTGTGCAAACTTGTGGCGAAATTGTCCGGTATTTATCTGATACCTTTGGTGCAGATACAATAGCCAGCCATCAATTTGGAGAATCACCAGACAAAGTTGAAGAAGGCTTAAATCGGTTCAAGAATAACCCCAACTGCTTTATTTTAGTATGCGATCGCTCTGGAGAAGAAGGACGTAATCTCCAGTTTGCCGATTGGTTAATTCATTTTGACCTTCCTTGGTCGCCTAATCAATTAGAGCAGAGAATTGGTAGACTTGACCGCATTGGCAGCAAAATTGGCATCCAATCTAGTGCCTTGATTGGCCCTTACTTGGAAGATAGCCCTCACAATGCTTGGTATAAAGTATTAAAAGATGGTTTTGGTATTTTCCAACAATCAATTGCCAGTCTCCAGTTTTATGTTGATGAGAAACTTGCAGAATTAGAAACAGTTTTGTTTCAATCAGGTGCGCCTGGATTGTTAAAGATGGTTTCACCAATTCAAGAGCAAATTGAAGCGGAAATAGCCAAAATTAGTGAACAAAATGCTCTAGATGAAATTGATGCAAACGATGAAATTGCTACCGAGTATTTTCAAGAGCTAGATAATTACGATGCTCGTCATCTAGAAATGAAACGAGCAATTGAAGGCTGGATTTGCGACGCGCTGGGATTCAGAGGACTGAATAACCCAGATTCATCAGAGATGCGACGTTATCAACCAACAACGCGGACATTGGTGCCGATAAATGATTTACAAAACCGTTTTGCTGAGAGTTCCCTAGACCAATTTGGTACTTATAATCGCAGAGTAGCAAACCAAAATGCTGGTGTTAAACTCTTTCGAGTTGGCGAAGGATTTGTCGAAGCACTCTTAAACTATATCAATTGGGATGACCGAGGTGAAGCCTTTGCTCTGTGGCGCACTGATGCATCTTGGGACGCGAAAGAAGGGAAAGAGTGGTTCGGTTTCCAGTGCAATTATGTAGTCGAAGCAAATTTAAGAACTGCTAAACAAGTTTTACTAGATAACAAACTGGATAATTCTCAATTCAAAAACTTGCAGCGCCGCGTTGATGCTCTATTTCCGCCAATTATAGAAACTATCTATGTTGATGGTCGCAAGCAGCCAATCCGGGTTGTTGAGGATAAAGCTCTTTTAAGTATTCTGCAACGTCCATATAAAGATAAAAACAATAATCAAGGACGAGATTACAACCTAGCAAAAGAGCGCTTAGGAATTATTGACGATTTTGTTGACCCTAGTAAATGGCAAAATTTTTGCTATGAAATGCGTAACACTTCTTCAGAATTACTTGCCAATCGTCCTGATTTTATTGATTTATGTCAAAATTGTGCTAAAGTTGCCGAAAAGAAATTAGCCAATAGAGTAGAACAATTACGCCTACGTTTAAATCAGCAAAGTTGGGATAGCGCACTAGCTGAAGAAGTGAAGATAGAAACTGCTTTAAATGCAGCCATTCTAGATGGAATTCGCCAGCCGCTTCTGAGGCTTGATTCTGTAGGTTTTATTGTGGTATCGGGGCGATCGCTTGTGCAATTTGAGTGATATTATGTGCGATTAAATAGCTTTGGTAATTTTAATTGAGAGCTTGAGATCCCCGACTTCTTTAAAAAGTCGGGGATATTTTTGTTCGTTTCAAGTACAATACAGTTCAGTCAAGCATTTTTTCCTTCTCTTTGGGCTCTTTGCGCCTCTGTGGTAGCCTGCGGCAAACCGCTTCTCTACGAGACGCTGCGCGAATGCGTCTACGTTAAAAAAATTGATTTCACAAAGGGTTTTAGCCTTAACTGAACCGTATTGATCCATAAGTCACATTTTTCTTAACAATCTTGAAACGCTTGTTTGATAAGTATCTTGAACACTGAAGTTTCACACTTGACAAATTAGCTATTAGGATTGTCGCTAAAATTAGGTTTTTATTGAGAACGAATAAGGTTTAGAAAAAACGCGACTATTAGGCAGGGTGTAATCTATCGCAGTATCAAATAATTAACAAACAAAAGGAGAACCGATGACTGATAAAAAGGTCGTGCTAGTAACAGGAGCATCATCTGGATTTGGGCTGTTAACTGCTCAAAAGCTTGCTCAAGAGGGTTACTGGGTCTTCGGTACTAGTCGCAAGGAACATCCAACTGTACAAGATGTAGAAATGTTGACACTCGATGTTACCTCTGAGTCTTCAGTGCAATCCTGTATCAAACAGTTGCTCGCACAGACTGATCGCATTGATTTACTGATTAACAATGCTGGACAAATTCATGCCAGCATGATTGAAGAAACTTCTTTAGAACAAGCTAAGGAGGTTTTTGAAACCAACTTTTGGGGTGTTGTCCGGGTTAGCAATGCTGTTTTGCCAGTTATGAGACAGCAGCGTAGTGGGCATATTATTAATATCAGTTCAGTGGCGGGATTGATTGGCGCACCAGGCCAAGGTTTTTACAGTGCAAGTAAGTTTGCACTCGAAGGTTATAGTGAAGCATTGAGTGTGGAACTAGACCCTTTCAATATTAAAATATCTTTAATTGAGCCTGGTTACTTTAAGACCAACTTCAACCACGCCATGTTATCATCCACATTGAATTATGCTGATTACGACAATGTACGCGATGTGATTCGCTCAACTGTTAGTCAGGCAATTGCACAAGGCGACGAACCTGAAAAAGTCGCACAGGCGATTCTATTTGCTGCTCGTAGTCGGTTGCCACGATTACGCTATCGTGTTGGCAATGAGGCACAATGGTTGCCTCGCTTAAAAGCAATATTGCCAGATAACTTGTTTCGATTTGGTGCGCGCAAGCGGTTGAATTTACCATAAATCACAGCCAACTCAACAACGCCTGATATCACACGCTCAAAGAAGGTGCTAGGGCTAAAGTTTTTGTCAAATCGGTAAGCAGAACGCGATCGCAGAGGTTAAACAATTCTGCCTCAGTAGAAGTGTGTCGCATCAACCGTAAAAAATCACCTTCGGTGTCAACACTCAGAGCAATGTAGTTGAGGAACATTTTCAGGTAGCCTACGCGCGATCGCTCTGGCATAGATGCTGCTGTGGGGGTTTGCCATAAACGATCAATATAGTTGCGTACTTCTGCTAAAGGAACGGGCGCGATCGGTTCTCTTCGCAAAGCTTGCCGAATTTGATTAAAAAGCCAAGGATTCCCGATCGCCCAGCGTCCTACCATCACACCCGCCGCACCCGTTTGAGAAAGCACTTCAACAGCAGTTGTCGCCGAGTTAATATTGCCATTAGCAAGCACTGGACAATGGACTCGTCTAACTGCTTGGGCGATCAAATCATATTTCACTGCCCCGTGGTACATATCTTTCACCGTGCGGCCATGCAAAGAGAGCAAATCAATGCTGTGGCGATTGATTATATCTAGAATTTTGTAAAAATTATCTGTATTTTCAAAGCCTACACGCATCTTGACGGTCAAAGGTCGATTATTGACTGCCTGCCGCAATTCTCCCAAAATCCGATCCACTTTTTCTGGTAAGAGCAGCAATCCACCCCCAACATTTTTGCGATAGATTCTAGGTGCGGGACAGCCCATGTTCAAGTCAACTCCAGCGATATTATAGTTGCAGAGTTCCTTTGCTGTTCTTACTAAGTCTGGAATACTTTCGCCAATCATTTGCGCAAAAACGGGGCGACCTGTATCGTTTTCGGTGATTGCTGCCAGAATGCTACGATTGAGCCGTGAGGTATCATTGACGCGGAAATATTCGGTGAAAAAGTAGTCAGGGCTGCCGTAGTGGGCAATCACCTTCATAAACCAGAGGTTTGTCACATCCTGCATGGGCGCAAGAGCGGTGAGGGGTAAGTGTGGATAGAGCGATTGGGGGAGCGGTACCTGGGGCATAAAGATGAAGAGCGATCGACAAAGCTCACTGTTAAGTTATAAGTAGCTAGACGTAAATCAATTAAAGTTTGTAGTGTTCGCATAGTGTCTCGTAGAGAGGACTTTAGTCCTAATTATCGTTGCTTTGAGCGATGAATCGCTCACTACAAACTAGGAGTTTATTAGTAATCCTATTCAACAATTTTTTTATCAAAACTAACTAATAGTTCGCTTTCGTGACTTGGCGGGGTAAAGGGGAAGGTGGGGCCCCCTCTGGGGATAAGGGGCAGGGGGAATGGGTAAAAGGTTTAAATCCCTTACCCTTTTCCCTTTCCCCTTTCCCCAGTCCTCACTTAGCATTTTTGGGTTGGCAGACTACTAATACCACAAGCTGCTAGTTTTACAGCTAAAGCATCTGGGTAGCGCCACGGTTGAGAACCACCAATCCAAATACGTGAGGGTAAATGATCGATTGGTACTTTGAGACTAAAATTGAATTCTGAATTTGCATAACTAGAATTGTATATATGCCAACCAACTTGATTACAAAAAATTCCATAGTCTCCATTCACGTTTTTGTAGATAAGTGTCTGTACGCTAAAACCAAAGCGTTTATGACTGTAATTCACCCATAAAAGGTCAATAGTCTGCAAATCTTGACAGGGAACTTTCTCAAGATCGCTACTAAATATATAGCTACCTTTAGGCTTTGCTAGTGCTTGACATATTAGTTCCCAAGTTTCTTTATCTGCTGATTGCCATTTTCCTTTTGCTAATAAACCACGCAAATGTGTATAATCAATAGTATTTACTGTACGATAATTAGAAATATTTAGCAATTTCTTTGGTTGTTGCTCCAGTATCTGTAAAAGTTCTGTTGCAGATTGGAAGCGTTGCAAAACGGCATTTTGTAAAAGTTTATCTAAGATTTCACAGAGGTAAACGCTAACAGTATTGAATGCTTATAAATGTTCTTGCCATACCCAGCGATCGCTAGCAATATCGAACAAATCAAAGGGAGAAACATCAGTAAGTAAATAAATACATGTTAGTCTATTTACTGAAGGCGTGATGCTGCGTCAGCGTAGCCCATTGCAGACATCGCTCTTTCTGTGTATTAGGGTTGGTAGTACTTCGACAAAACTTGATGGAAGTGAGAAATTCCATATTCAATGTCTGCAAGCTGAAGTACACCATAAGCTTTGGAGTGAACACTTGCTTGTAGCGATCGCACCACCCCAAAGTCTTCATTTAACACCCGCTCAAATTCAGGTCGAAATTCATCCTGCTTATAAGGAAATGCTTCAATCTGTGCTTTTGTTTGATAAACAAAAACCTCAAATTTAGTTCTTGTGGGAGATAAAGGAGTCAGCCGAAAAACTGAAACTTTGTCTTTTGCGGTATTAATCATCATATTGGGAAAGATGAAGCCCTGGTAATAGCTTCCGTAATTTGATAAATCTTGAGTAAGCATACTGAAAACAACTAAATAATTAAATTATTTACTATTAGTGTTTCACCAAAAATATTCTAAATTATGACTATTCCAATGATTAAATAATCGTAAATATACTATTTACTCAATTAATTTCAATACCAATTAATTGAGTAACTGTAAACAGGGAGATTACCTATTATTTATTGCATTCTTAATTAAACACAACATTGTTTTGATAGTCCGAAGTTGCTCATGGGTAATCTAGGTGTAAGCAAAGACCTGTGCCAATCAAGATTTACCACTCATGAAGATACATCCATCTAACAAAGTCCGTGCATTTTCATTACAGCTTGTTCTGGTCGTTCCTTTCGTATTGCAAGTTTTTGGCATTGTGGGGCTAGTCGGGTATCTGTCATATAAAAATGGCCAGAAAGCGGTGAACAATCTAGCGGATCAGTTGATGGAACGAACCAGTGGTGAGGTAAATCAACATTTAGATGCTTACCTGTCGATTCCTCATAAAGTTATCCAGTTAAATGCGGATGCAATTCGCATGGGATTGCTGAATGTGCGGGAGCGTCTCAAGGTTGGCAAGTACTTCTGGCACCAAATGCAAGTCTATGACCTAACCTTTATCAGCTTGAACCTAGCAACTGGGGAAGGAACTGGAGCCGGCCGTTACGATGGCAAAACGGTGACAATCGATGATAATGCAATCAAAACGCCAAGCCGGCCAAAAAATACGAAAACTTACTTAACAGATAATGATGGCAACCCAACCCAAGTGATGACGACCAGTACTTGGGATACCGTCAATGAACTTGCCTATACTGAACCTGTGAAAGCGGGGAAACCTATCTGGGTTCGCATTTATACTTATTACGATCCTGCTTATCCCCCTTATATTGTGGCATCGGCAGGTCGTCCGATTTATGATGCCAGCAAAAAACTGATTGGTGTTGTAGGGGCTGAAATTCACCTGTTGAAACTCAGTGAATTTTTACAGAAATTAAATGTCAGCAGTTTCGGACAGGTTTTTATTATGGAGCGTGATGGTATGTTGGTTGCCAATTCTGCTCAAGAAAAGCCTTTTACCGTAGTCAATAACGAAATTAAACGCCTTAAAGCGATCGACAGCCCCAATCCGATGCTACAAAGCATTGCCAAGCAGCTTCAGCAGAACATTCCAGATTTTCAGTCCATTACCAATACCCAAAAACTGAAAGTTAATGTTCAAGGAGAAAATTTCTACGTGCATGTTGTACCTTGGCGTGACCAAAATGGTTTGGACTGGTTAGTAGTAGTTGGTATTCCGGAAAAAACTTACATATCGCAAATCCATGCCAACACCCAAATTAGTATTCTGCTGTGTTTTGGGGCACTGATAGTAGCAACGACGATTGGCATATTTACCTCGCGTCGGATTGCAGATCCGATCTTGCGTTTGAATCAGACTACCCAAGCAATAGCATTTGGTGATTTAGAACAGACACTTCCAGAGGGGAATATCCATGAACTTAACACTCTTGCTCACTCTTTTAATCACATGGCAGGGCAATTGCGCGAATCCTTTATTGCTTTAGAAAACAGTAATGCCGAACTAGAAGCGCGAGTTGAAGAACGAACTGTTGAACTCAAAACAGCCATGAGTGAATTGCAGCGTACCCAAGCACAAGTACTCCAAAGTGAAAAAATGTCTAGCCTGGGCCAACTAGTAGCAGGTATTGCCCATGAAATCAATAACCCAGTTAACTTTATTCATGGCAATATTACTCACTTGGATGAATATACTCAAAACTTGTTACAGATGATTTATCTCTACCAAGAACGCTATTCTAGTCATGACCCAGAAATTCAAGCCTTAGCAGAGGAAATCGATCTAGAATTTCTCATTGAAGATTTACAAAAGATACTGCCTTCAATGAAAATGGGGACTGAGAGGATTCGTAACATTGTGCGATCGCTGCGGAATTTTTCGCGTATGGATGAAGCGGAATTTAAGGCAGTTGATATTCATGAAGGCATCGAAAGTACACTTTTAATTCTGCAACATCGCCTTAAAGATAAACCAGACCGTCCAGCAATTGAAGTTGTTAAAAATTATGGCAACTTGCCGCAAGTGGAATGCTATCCTGGTCAACTCAACCAAGTATTGATGAATATTCTGGTAAATGCAATGGATGCTCTTGATGAGTTAGATATCAAGCGTACCTCTCAACAGATAGAGGAAAATCCCAGTCAAATTACTATCCGCACTTCAGTAGTTGATTCACAATCAATAGAAATTGCGATCGCTGATAACGCACAAGGAATGCCAGAATCGGTTCAAAACCGGATCTTCGATCCATTTTTCACTACCAAACCTGTAGGTAAAGGAACAGGCATGGGTATGGCAATCAGCTACCAAATCATTACGGAAAAGCATGGTGGTAGATTGCAATGTTTTTCTAGCCTTGGGCAAGGCACTAATTTCATAATTCAAGTGCCTATCCGCCAAAAAGCTCCTGAACCCGTCCTCAAAGTATAGAGCGATCGCATCATTTATTGGAATTGTTAAACCAATGTTATTTGGCTCAATTGATGATACGCCCTATAAACAATTCTCAAAGAAGACTTTCATACTAAGGTATTGTGTTTGAGTTGACATCTGAAGCACTGAAACAATATCAGGAATACAATTATCAAATTCTTCCTCTGCTGCCAACGTCTCCAAAGCTTCCTCTTCTTACACAGCAATGGAATATTTTTCTATTACCTTCCCTCTATCAAAAATCTATCTCTATCTCACTGCTTTTATCCTTCAACAGTTAGAAGCAGCGAATTTCGCTCCATGCAAAGCTATGAAGGCAAGTTCTCATACTGTGGCAAAAGGATAAATTTGTGGATATTAGCAGACGAAATTTACTGAAGGTAGTTTCTGCTTCTGGTTTAGGTGGAGCTGGGGTATTTGCTTTACAAGGTTTAACCAAACAAGTTTTAGCGCAAAATCAGTCTACCCCACTCCAGATTAAAAAAGGGGAAATGCTCTACAGGCAACTAGGACGCACTAAAGAACAAATATCTGTAATTGGTCTAGGTGGTCATCATATTGGTAGACCAAAAGATGAACAAGAGGGTATTGAGCTGATCCGTACTGCTCTTGATCGCGGGATTAATTTTATGGACAATAGCTGGGATTACCATAATGGAGATAGCGAAATTCGCATGGGTAAAGCTCTCCAAAATGGTTATCGTCAAAAAGCTTTTCTGATGACTAAAATCGATGGTCGCACAAAGGCGGCGGCTGCTAAACAAATTGATGAATCTTTAAAACGTTTGCAAACAGACCATATTGATTTATTGCAGCATCATGAAGTTATTCGCATGGAAGACCCAGACCGGATTTTTGCCCCTGGTGGTGCGATGGAAGCAGTTGTAGAAGCACAAAAAGCTGGCAAGATTCGCTACATAGGCTTTACTGGACATAAAGACCCTTTAGTACACCTGAGAATGTTGGAAGTTGGCAATCAAAACAACTTCCGTTTTGATGCAGTGCAGATGCCGTTAAATGTTATGGATGCCCATTTCCGCAGTTTTGAGAGGCAAGTTTTACCCAGACTGGTTAAAGACGGAATTGCTGTACTGGGGATGAAATCAATGGGCGACCAAAACATTCTCAAAAGCAATGTGGTCAAACCGATCGAATGTCTGCATTACGCGATGAATCTGCCAACTTCAACGGTGATTACAGGCATTGAAAGTATGCCCATCTTAAACCAGGCTTTCGAGGCAGTACGTACTTTTACACCCATGAGTAAGGAACAAGTTAGAGCATTACTGAATCGGACTCGCCAAGCTGCTCTCAAAGGTCAGTATGAACTATTTAAAACCACTAACCAATTTGATAGTACAGCCAAAAATCCTGAGTGGTTAGGATAAGTTTTAGCTAGAGCGTGTTTGAAAAGGCGTTGCATAATATAGCTGAGTGCTGAGTGCTGAGTGCTGAGTGCTGAGTGCTGAGTGCTAAGTGCTGAG